>JBHHXS010000018.1:0-21864 GCA_046757145.1 Phycisphaerae bacterium
ACCTCGAAGCCCGCCGGGGCGGCGCCGGGGTCGCCCCGGCGACCGGAATCAATCGCCGCGCCGGTGAATCTCCGCGCGCCGATGGTAGAGGAGCTCTTCGAGGTAGATGCGATGGCGTGCCAACATGTCGCCTATCATGCCCATGTGCAACATCATCAGCCCCAGAGCCAGCAACGCCCCAGCCGCGAACCCAGCCCACTTGTGCGGCGAGAACCCTCCGGTCGTAAGGTAATGCCAAAGAAGGAACAGGCCGGACAGGAAGGCCGGCACAATAAGCATCAGTGCCATCGCACCGAAGAACCGCAGTGGGTGATAATCGCGATAGCATCGGAAGATAATGCGCGACGTACGCAGAGCGTACTTGAGAAGGCTGTCCGCTACCCGGCTGTCACCGTATTTGCGCACACCGCGTACGCGTAGCGGAACCTCGACGATCGCAAGCTGCTTGAATGCGAGATTCATGAACACTTCCTGGGTGTGCGTGAATCCTCCCAACAGGTGCAGATTCAACACCGCTCGCCTGCTGTAGCACCGAAATCCGCACGAGACGTCGAAGAAGCGGCGCCCCGCCAAACGGGAGATCAGCCGGCTCATCAGCTTGTTGCCCCACAACTTGAGACGGGGCATGCTCGGCGTAAGCAAAGGGTCCTTGAACCTCGAAGCGGTCGCAAAATCCGCCTGCCTTGTGATAACCGGGGCGACGAGCGATGGTATGTCACGCGGATCGAACTGCCCGTCAGCGTCGATGCTGACAAGAAGATCCGCGCCCCTTTCTATACCGTCATTGAGCCCGGTGTGAAAGGCCGCGCCCACGCCGCGCGGCGCCGGATGGCTAACCACACGGGCTTGGGCGCCCCGGGCTTCCTCCTTCGTTCGGTCTGTGCTGCCGTCGTCAACAACGACCACCTCCACGTCACGAACACCGGGAATCTCACGTGGGATTGCCCGGATCACCTCGGCAATGGTACGCTCTTCATTCAAGGCCGGTACGACCACGTGTAAGCGAAGCCCGGGGCGTGGGGGCCCTTGCCCCGGCGTATGCTGATACGCCTGATCCGGCAAACCCGCCCATTCACGCCCTGTAGCGAGAATGGGAGCATTCATGGACTTCACCGCCGCATCCACAATGTGATTCCGGTTGGCAGGTTACGCATGGTTCAAGCCGATCCAGCACGGCTTCTCAGCCCAGGTCGCAGCCCTGGCACCGACGCGTCCCAACTGCCGAACGCAGCCCCCTACATACCGACCGCAGCACAGTGCGCAGCACTACGCTGTTTATCGGGCAGGGTGGGCGGTGAATTCAGGTAGGCAGGCCCAGCGATTCATAGGGCGTGTCAAGTCGACGTACGGATCGTCCCTCGGCGTACTGGCATAGGGCCATACACTCCCGCGAGTGGACGCTTCAATACCCCGGGGACCGATCTACCGCGCACCGATTGCTTCACCAAGGCTCGATCACGGATAACGCACGACGTCGGCCGCTGGGGACGCACTGTGCGCACCAGCTTCCGGTGCGAGCGCACTGCCCGACGTTGACCAATCGGCGGGAAAGTCCACCGATGCCCACACCCACCGTCATCCCGCCTGCTCAGCTCATCCAGGACTGCTGTTGGCCCGGGGTCTACGGTTCGGTCGGGTTACCGGTGTTGCGGTACCATACGAGACGGTCGTCGCTAAGACCGGCACCGCTTCGGCGATCGAGTGTACCGATGATGTCATTACGGCCGTCCCCATCGACGTCGACAATCAAAAGGGAATTGATGTTCGTCGACACGTCCACTTGACTCACTCCGACACCACCCCCCGGAGGTGGAGGGCCTGCCAGGGTCGGATCAGTCGCGTCGGGGGGAGCGTCTTGGATGATTGTATTTGGTGCCCAGGGGTCGTACACGGACTGCCCGACGGTCCCATCGTACCAGAATACGGCACCTGCGGCGGCGATTGCCAGTTCGACCTTGCCGTCGCCGGTTACATCGCCGACGGCGACGCCCTGAGGCTCTTGGCCATCGAACTCAGTCAACGTGTACACCGGCCAGGGGAAGTTGAACCGATCCGGAACGGGGTCACTTGGCGGAAACTCCGGCTCGTCGATCGCCAGCGCGTTGGGTCTGCGGAACCACTGAACAACCTGCCCGATCGTAGAGCGCACAACAACATCATCCCATCCGTCGTTGTCGATGTCACCGATGGATAAGACGTCAGCTCCGGTGTCTACCTGTCCCACCGGACGTCCCCGGGATTCCCAGCCTGTCGGCCACAGCCACCAGCCTCCGTCCGCCCCGCGTTCGACCTCGCTTCGTCCGCCCGGTCCACTGCGTGTATGGGGGACGAATGGATTACGCCGCCATTCGACGTTGCTGGTAATGGCATTGGTAAAGGTAGCTATGACGTCGATGTCACCGTCATCGTCAACGTCCATCACCTCGATGTCCTTCACTTGAGCCACCGCGGCCATGAGACTCAGGGGGGCGTTGCGTGAGAAGCCCGGTGCGGGCGAACCCCACAGTTCGGCACGATCCGATTGGTCCACACCGCTGTCGCTTTCCCCCGGGTTGAGCCACAGGTCGACCGTGTTGGTTGGTGGATCCTGCCCGAGCGTCTCGCATACGGCCGGGTTAAGTGCCACTAAGATGTCATCGAATCCGTCGTTGTCGATATCCGCCACCTCCAGGTCGGTGAAGCCCGACCACTCGGGCTGGGTTTTCGACTCATCGAGCGACTTCTCCTCCTTCCCCGGGAACTGATTGTGAATCCAGCGGTCAGCAACGAACGGGTTCACCAGAACCATACCGGTCGGCGGGTCGACGTCGGGAATGCGTCCCCACCGGTCGCCGTCCGCTATCTCCGCAGCATTGCCAGGACTGAAGTACACTATGATCTGTCCTTCGAGGAGGCTGAGGGGAGAGGGGTCACCGAAGTTGTCACACACACCGGCCAGAATGTTGCCGCAGCCGACGACGATGGTGCAATCCGGATCGGTGGCACATGCGGGGTTGCAGTCGACATCGGTTGTGCACGGAGTCGTTTCGGGTGGGCAGAGCGCTTGGCCGCCGTCCGCCTTGACCAGGACAACAACGTCAGGCCAACCGTCACCGTTGATCTGCCCCAATCGCACACCTGCCAGCACCGCAGTCGGTGAGGTGCCTGCCAGGGTCACCGTGCGGAACACGACATTGTCGGCTGCGTCACGCCGCTGCAGGTGCAGTTGCACGGGTTGTGACTGGTTCCACCCGCTAACCAGATCGAGTAGCCCATCCCGGTCGACGTCACCGGCGACAACGAACTTCGGGCCGGCGGAATCCTCTCGCTCGGGGTCGATCTGGTACGCCGTAAAGAAACTGCGAGTTTCCTCGCCCACCGGCTCCTCGTCGTCGACGACCACGCCGCCAGTTCCTCCGGGGGAGACCGGAGCGTCGCTGAACTCGCTGTCGATGCTGTATAACCCGTCAGCGGTGGACACCTCACCGGCTGGCGCCGACGCGCCTGAGGGCGTGCCGGACGACCCGCTCGCACCGCTTCCCTTGGATGCCTGTTCGGCGACGTGATCGATCACGGAGTTGCACCCGAACACGATGCCGAGCGCAGCCAATGCCGTGGCAAGCCGTTTTATCAGCGTAGACCTCATGGTGAGCTCCCGCACCGGCGTCAAGCCGGCAAACCTCAGATGCATGGATTCTCTGCACGGTTATCGGTTTAGGCGTGGGGTGACTTGCGGGTCGTTCTCCCGCTGGGGCGACGCGCTCGGACCGCATAACCGGCATCACAACGTGTCACACATGTCCCACGTGTGGTCGGACACCTGACTTGCCTGCAGCCGCTTCTCTGCTGTACGATCCGAGCGTTCGAATTACGAGGAGTAATCGCTAATCGGACGTGCCCGGCATGCTGAAGGGGTCAGCTCGATCGTACCTGGAACTCGACAACGCGGCTCTTCTCAAGCAGTGCGACGTGCACACTTATCGGTCGCGCGGACCTGGAGGCCAGAAACGAAACAAGACGAGTTCCGCGGTGCGGGTGCGCCACCGGCCGACCGGATTGACCGCCACCGCCACGGAGGATCGATCACAGCATGTCAACAAGGCCCGAGCCGTGCGCCGCCTCCGCAACGCCATCGCACTGCACGTGCGCACGGAAGTTGGACCGGATCATTACGAGGTAAGTGCCCTGTTGTCCGGGTGCATTGGGGACGACGGACACATTCTGATAGGCAGGCGCGACAGCCGCTACTGTCTGGTTATTAGCGAGATACTGGATATCGTCTTCGCCTGTGGAATGCGTCTGCGTGAGGCGGCCGGGCACCTTCAAGTACCCACCAGCCACCTGGTCAACCTCTTTCAACGCGACCCGAAGCTCTGGGAGCGCGTGAACGAGATGCGCATTGCAGCAGGTCTCAAGAGACTGCGTTGAGTGTCATGGCGACGACCGAACATCGCAACGTCAGACTCGACCGTGTCGCTTGCGCCGTATTGACGGTCAGCGATACGCGGACCCCCCTCACCGATGAAAGCGGCAAGCTGATTCGAAACCGTCTTGCTGCCGCCGGACATCAGGTAGCCAGCCATGAGATCATTCCCGACGACGCCGTTGCGGTGTGCAGCCGCGTCCTCGAACTCTGCCGCAGTCCTGCGATACACGTCGTGCTTCTCACCGGAGGGACGGGGCTGGCGGCACGCGATACCACCTGCGAGGCAGTCGAGTCCGTCTGCAAGAAGAACATTGAGGGGTTTGGCGAGCTGTTTCGCATGCTAAGCTTTGAACAGGTCGGCTCCTCCGCGATGTTGTCACGCGCTACCGCCGGAGTGTGCAACTCCACGGCTGTCTTTTGCATGCCAGGCTCGACCGGGGCCGTGGCCCTGGCTCTGGATAGGCTGATCCTACCGGAAATCACCCACATCGCGGCGCTGCTCGGCAAGTGACGCACCGTTCATCCCTGTCAGCGTGTAGGCGGGGCTGCCGGAGCGAACGAAAGGGAACTGACGACGGCGCTCAGCAATAGAGGGGATACACACCTAAGCCTCAGCGCCGAGCGCTCGCACCCGCGTTCATGCTGTTCCCACAAAGCATTGCTTAGTCGATCGACGTGTGGTAACATCGCAGCAGAGGATGGAGCGTGGCGAGGCTGCCCTGCAGGTCGCTAGGGACGCCCCGGGCAACACCACCGTAAGGATTTCGTGTCCGGATGTCCGGCACTGCTGAGGATCACAATCGTGGTCCCACCTCAGCCCTTTGTCGGTGCGCGTGTGGCGGTGGCAAGGTTGCTCCTGTCGCGTGCCCTCGAATGGAGGAGCATAGGGACGGCGGCTCCCGTGTGTTGCCTTTCGGACCCGGGAACACCCCCTTTCCTCCATTAGAATGATCAATGGTGAATGGTGAAGAATCGACACCTGCACGATCTGTCACTGTGAACGCGTACTTTCGCTTGCGAGGTGGGCCACCCGAGCCGTTTAGTCACAGTGCCCCGCCGATGCTCCCCGACCTACGGAGACTCAGCCATGTCGTTAAGATCCGAAGTTGCCTTTGCCCTGCTGGTAGGTGCGTCTCTTTCCAACCAGACAACTACCAACGCCGATAACGATGACGCCCCGTACTTTTACTATTACTTCGACACGGCGCGACCGTTGACCCTTGATGTCCAGCGCGTCGCTGTTCTTGATTCCCGCGATCGTGCGGAAGACCCGCCCGATCTATCGCTACTCGGCATCGACAGCGAACAGATCGTGCAATGGCCGGTCCACGGCTGGTATCTAGCGGCAACGCCCCCGAACCTCCGGAGCACGCCAGGCATCCGCAGTCTGGTCGCCCACCTCACCGCGCAGCGGGATGTTGCCTTCGTCTCGCCTGTGCTCGTCGGCGATGACGGCGGTCCCATCTTCATCACGCCGGACATACTGGTGGGTTTTCATGGCAACGTGCCCGCTAAGGAGGCGGAGGGAATCGTGACGGCGGCGGACATTGGCGACCTCTTGGAACGGGACTGGGGCAACATGCCAGGCGTGTATCGACTTCGCAGCACATTCCGTAGCGGTTTCGAAGTTCTTGCCGCGGCAAACGAGCTCGCGCAGCAGGCGGAGGTAATGTTCGCCGAACCGGATGTCGTTTTCACCGGGCGAGGAAGCCTGATTCCCAACGACGGCGGCTTCCCGCAGTGCTGGGGGCTGCACAACACCGGACAGAGCGGCGGGACCGTGGATATGGATATGGATGCTCCCGAGGCGTGGGACACCGTGTTAGGCGACCCCTTGATAAAGGTCGTGGTGATTGACGTTGGCGTACAGCAGAACCACCCGGATATCAATCAGATAGCCGGGACCGACACGACGAGCGATCCGTCCACTGATGGAGGCCCGGTCAACCAGTTCGACAACCACGGCACTCCGGTTGCCGGCTGCGTCTCGGCCACTATCAACAATAATCTGGGGACGGTCGGGGTGGCACCGGAGTGCGTGTCTGCATCGGCCAGGACCTTCATAGCGATCAACAGCAGCGGTAACTGGACCAGCTCCGCGAGTTGGACCGTAGACTCCCTGACATGGGCTGAGTCCATCGGTGCACGCGTGACCAACAACAGCAATTTTTACGGCTTTCAATCCTCCTCGATTGCCAACAAGTACTCCACGACGCGCAACGGCGGAATGGTACACTTCGCGAGTGCAGGGAATGACAGCTCCACGTTCATCACTTACCCCGCAAGCCTCTCGACGGTTAACGCCATAGCCGCCTTGAACCGCTTCGGCAATCTAGCGCCATTCAGCAACCACGGGACGGGTCTGGCTTTCTCGGCACCGGGTCAAGACATATTCACGACCGACCGGACGGGCTCGGACGGGTGGGTCTCCGGAGATTATACCTTTGCGTCGGGGACCTCCTTTGCTTCCCCCTATACTGCGGGCGTTGCCGCCTTGATCCTCTCAGTCTGGCCGGCCTTGACTACAGAGGGTGTCGAGCAGATTCTCAGAACCGCAGCAGTGGATCTCGGCGCAGCCGGCTACGACGTGACCTACGGATGGGGGTTTGTGAATGCGGCCTTCTCAGTATCTTCGATGGCTCCCCCCGTTCCGGCGACGGGCGAGCACGCGGCACGCAAGAACCGCTATACCTCGTTTGACCCGAACAATGCGGGCCACAATACGGCCTTTCAGATCGAGATGACGGCAAGCCTCGAATTCCCCGCTTCCACAGGCGTGATGGGCTGGGTGGGAGAGCCGGACGCGAACAGTGTCTCCCGTGTGGTTGATTTACCGTTTTACAGCACGACCTGGCCCGTACCGGTGCATGTCGGTGACTGCGAGATTCTTCCTGCAGCCACGTATGCAATACGCGCGACCGATGACGAGGTTGTCTTCACTGCCCCGCTCGAGGTAGGGACGATCGCCAAGCCAGGGGCCCGATACTACGGCGACGTCGTGGGAACGGGGACGGGCGATCTACCGCCTCTTCCGGGCTTTACGCCGCCGAACCGAGTCGTCAACGTATCCGATACGCAGGCCTACATCCTGACGGCACAGGGCACCTCGACCCCCAGTGCGCATGAGACGTGGATTGATCTGCACGGTCTGGGACCGGGCACTCCGCCGAATTACTTGATCAACGTCGCGGACCTACAGCGTATTCTGTTCGGATTCGAGGGACAGCCGTACGCTCAGTCGCCCGAGCACATGGATCCCACAGCGTGTCCATAGTACCAGTCGTTTGATAAGCGCGATGCCGGGATCCGCGCGCAGTTGGGCGCCACGAACCCGAGCTCCAGGCACGAGCAGGGCCTATGCGCCGTTCGGTGCCGTTTTCTGGCTCAGGAAAGGAAGATAACGCGTAGTGGTGTGCGGTCGCTTAAACAGGCTGGCGCAGGACGTGGAACAGTCCCACGGTTCCCCGGACCACGAGACTGACCAACAGAAGCAGCATAAGTGTAGCCACCGTGAGGTTGAGGACAGCCCAGCCGGTTTGTACCCGTGGGTCGGCGACGTCGAAGAGCGAAGTGACGGTAGCTGCCCCAACCCCCATCACCAGGATCGCTCCCAAAGCGCCGCGTAGATTACCCGGAAACGGCGCGATGCGTACCGTTAAGCACACGAGAAGGTAAAGGAAGGCCCCCGTACGCCAGTCTCCAAAGTCCGCCGCTGATATCGTTGCAACTATCGACTCAATGAGGCTGATCTGGTCTCTGAGAAGCTGCCAGAATCCAGCCATAGTCGTGGGCAAGACCGGTCCCACGACGTTGGTCGACATGTTCGCCAGCACGGACTGTCCCAGTTGCCTCGCCGCGAAGAAGATCGCCAGCGCACACGCGAGCAGCGGAAGCAGGCCTATGATTACAGGTCCTACGACCGGTACGCGGGGCGCGGGATTGGTCGTGGTCTCCGGCGCCCCCGATTCATCGTCTCTGTAGAGGGTTGTGTTGCTCACGGTCGCGCCCGTTATGAGCAAGCCCAGGACGTGGCCCACCTGTGCGACGAGCGTGCCGGGCAGGAGGATGGTGTTGAGCACTTTTGGCTTTACTATGCCGCTCCAGAGTTGATGAACTCCCCACGCTGTCAGCACGATCACCGTCAGCCAGAATGTTAATGCCATGTACAACATGCGTGACCCGCACGGGCCGTCTGCACCGGCACCCAACGACCAACGCCGGGCCACTCGTCCCAAGTGCCCGGCACAAAGCGACCGCGCGTAGCACTCCCACGCGTACCCGGTACAACCTATCGGACTATCGGCGCGCAGCTCGCGAGGAGCGTATTAAAACTACAGTGAAACAGTTCCCGTGCTGCTGCAAGCACCGATGGGTGCCATGGCGTTTCGTCCGGAGGGCAGAGCACACTGGCGGGGCGTGGCGACGTCCGACGAATCGAGACGCTGGACGATCCGGTTCTGTAGAGATCGGTGTGCCGGTACCGCTCATTGAGGGTGTTGAGCATCGAGCTCGGCGAGGTGCGCCTCTAGCCCCGCACGTTGCTGCAACAGATCCTCAAGCCGTTTGCGCTCCGCCTCGACCGCCTCGGGTTTGGCGTTCGATACGAATCTCTCGTTGGCGAGTTTGGACTCCTTGTCGGCGATGCGGCCGGCCAACTGTCGCAGCGCTTTTGCCGTCCGTTCGCGCTCCGCAGCGTCGTTGCTGATGTCGTGGACAAAAACCCTCAGCGTCCCCATTGTGATGCTGCCGGCATTTGCTGGCCTTTGAGCGTCAGGATCAACGGCTAGATCGGTTACGTTTGCCATCCGCAGTACGATGTGCGCGTGCGCCCTGAATGCGTCGCACTGGCTTCGAGGTAGCACGACGGTTGCGGCGACGGTCTCCTTAGGCGCAACGCCGCATTGCGACCGCAGTTCGCGCACCGCACGGACGACCTCCTGAATCTCCGCGAAGACGGCGAGGATCTTTTCGTCGTCCAGTGGTGGATAGCCCTCCTTGGGAGGGAACTGTGCCCGGGCAAGAAGAGACTGGATCGGCAGTTCAGCGACGCCGGGTAGACCTCGCCGTGGAGCGATCGTGTTCAACTGGCTCCAGAGGCGCTCGGTTATGAATGGGATGGTCGGATGGAAGAGCCTCAGCACCTGATCGATGCACGTCGCGAGGATTTGTTGCGTCGCGTTGGCACCACCAATGGAGTCGTCGTCGGCAGGAGCGGCGGTCGCGCGGGCGGAAGCCCTCGGCTCAGGGGCCATGCGCGGCTTGGTCAGCTCGATATACCAGTCACACAGCGAGTCCCAGAAAAAGTCCCGAAGCAGCTTCACCGAGGCGGAGAACTGATAGCTTTGAATACACTCGTGATATCGCCTTATTGTCTGAGACAGCTTCGCGAGTATCCACCGATCCTCGGGCAGCAGCGAACCCACGTCGAGAGCGACACACGGTGCCCCCTCGATGTTCATGAAGGCGAACCTGGCGGCGTTCCAGAGCTTGTTGCAGAAGTTCCGACCTATGTCGAACTTGTCGGAGGTTTCCCTGGCTACCGGAAGCGCGTTCTTCTCGGCCTTTTCAGCCCACTGCGTGGCAAACTCCTTGCCACACTCTTTGTGTGTGCAGCGGACGCGCTTGCAGTCGGCCGGCTGCAGCCGACGGTCAAGTCTCTCGCCGCGTGATCTGTAGGCATGCTCCAAGGACTTTAGCACCGCCGCCTGGTCGACGAGCTTATCGCAGTGCGGGCAGACGTACTCCACGGGCATGCGGATATCCTGCGTTTCGGTGGTCATGTCAGCCATCGCGTAGCGCAGGGCGTCAGCCCCGTGCGTATGGATAATATCCACCGGGTCGACGCCGTTGCCCTTGGACTTGCTCATTGTCTCACCCCGTCCGTCCAGGATCTTGGGATGAATGTATACATGGTTGAAGGGTACGTCTCCCATGGCGTACAGCCCGAACATCACCATCCGGGCAACCCAGTTCGTTATGATGTCGCGCGACGCGATGAGTACGCTGGTGGGGTAGTACTGCTTGAGGTGCGCCGTCTCGTCGGGCCAGCCCAGCGTGCTAAACGGCCACAACGCCGAGCTGAACCATGTATCAAGGACGTCCTCATCCTGGATGAGCCCGACTTTGGAGAGCGCTGAAATGACCGCCTCATCGTCATCATCCTTGACACAGTAAAACCTCATCTGCAAATCACTGATGCGCTGGTCCACTCCAGCCGCGCGAGTATCCTCAGCGCCTCGGCTGGCCGCGCAGACGCAGCCTTCCCTCTGCCATCGCTCAACGTCTTCGAGGAACTTGTCGAGCTCATTGCCCCAGCCCGCGATTCCTCCGTGTCTGGTCGACCACACCGGTATGCGGTGCCCCCACCAGAGTTGGCGCGAGATGCACCAGTCGCGTTTCTCGGCGAGCCAGTCCAGGTAGCTCTTGGCGTACCGCGTGGGGAAGATTTCGACACGTCCATCGGCGACAGCGTCGATCGCCGCCTGCGCCAATCCCGGAGCGTGTATACCATTTGCAAGCCGAATGCCGCCTGACCGACGGGCTTCGTCCTGTGCGAGCGTACGTCCTGAACCGCGATCTTCACCCGGGAACGACGTGCCATATGTGGTCCCCGTGAGCGGGGCAGCGTCACACGAGCCATCAGGGGATCGGGAACGAAGCTGAGATGAGCGTTGCGAAGTCCTCGAGGGCGGCGAGGTCGCGCGGCCCGAAGCCTCGCGAACGTCACAGGTTTTGACGAACCACTGATCGGACAGATACGGTTCTATGGGAGTCTTGCTCCGGTCGGAGTGACCGACCTCGGTCTCGCGGTCCTCGACGCACTCCACGAGTCCGCGGGCTTCGAGATCGGCTACGACTTTGTCTCTGCCGTCGCCGGCGAAGGCCAGACCTTCGTACCTAGCGCTATGGGGATTAGTCGAGCCGTCGGCTTCAACGATGCGGGCGACCTTTCCATCGGGGCTAAGCACGCTGATCATCGGTAGGTTGTGCCGTAGCCCAACCTCGTAGTCGTTGGGATCGTGCGCGGGCGTTATCTTGACGCACCCGCTGCCCAGCGTCGGGTCGGCCCACTCATCCGCAATCAGGGGAATCTGGCGCTCGACCAACGGCAGCATCAACATGCGCCGGTCGCGTGCCATGTCGCGTAGCTGAATGAGCCGGCAGAGCTGCGACTCCCGACGAGCCCTGAGGCTCTCGAGCTTGCTCCCCAGCTCCGCCCGCTCCTTCCCGGTAGCACCTGCAATCGCATCGCTCAGCCGGGCTTCCCGTTCGGCGAAGAACTGCTCAGGGTCCGGATGAACCGCGACAGCCGTATCGCCTAGCATCGTCTCCGGGCGCGTTGTGGCGATGATAACGTACTCCGGTTCACTGGGCTTCGGTGCGATCACAGGATACTTGAAGTGCCAGAAGTGCCCCTTGACCGTCTCGTAATACACCTCGTCGTTGGCGACGGCTGTCTGGAGTTCCGTGTCCCAGTTGACAAGGCGCTTGCCGCGGAAGATCAAACCGTCCCGGAAGAGCTTGAAGAACTGGTGACGGACGGCTCGTGCCAGGCCCTCATCGAGGGTGAAGCGCGCGCGTTCCCAATCGCACGAGCACCCCATCAGTTTTAATTGGTCGATGATCCGACTTTCGTACTCGTCCTTCCACTGCCAGATGCGCTTGACGAGCTCTTCGCGCCCGAGTTCGTGTCTGCTCTTGCCCTCCTGTTCGCGGATTCGGCGTTCGACAACGGCCTGCGTGGCGATGCCGGCATGGTCGGTGCCTGGCTGCCAAAGGGTGTTGAACCCGCGCATACGGTGGTAGCGGATCAAGATGTCTTGCAGGGTGTTGTTCAGGGCGTGTCCAAGGTGTAGGGCACCGGTCACGTTGGGCGGGGGAATGACGATCGTGAATGTCCTCTCCCTCGGTGAGTCGTCCGGCACGGAGGTGAACGCACCCTCCGATTCCCACAGCGCATATACTTCGGGCTCCACGGCGCGGGGATCGTAGACGGTGGCTAGCACGGTGTCTTCAGCCATCAGGCTTCTTTCTGGTGAGCGACGGGAACAACCCTGGAAACAATGGAGCGTATGGGAAGGACGGGAAATGTCAACGCTGCCAGCGTCTCGATCTGCCGACCTGGTCGGCAGCAGATCAGGACGATTGGCGGACCGACCGGGAGACGAGCGAGCGGCAGCGGCAAGCCGTCAGAAATCAACCCCGAGCTGCATTGCCGCCGCGTCTACGGTATGATCGAGAAGTGTTGCTATGGTCATCGGACCGACGCCCCCCGGCACCGGCGTGATAAGCGACGCAGACTCTATCGCGGCGTCGAAGTCAACGTCCCCTATATTGCCCACGTTGTACCCTGCGTCCACCACCACAGCTCCGACCTTGATCCATCCGCCTTGGACGAATCGCGGTCGGCCCACCGCGGCGATGAGCACGTCAGCGTGTCGAACCAGGCTGGGCAGCGAGCGCGTTCGCGAATGGCAGAGCGTGACTGTAGCGTGCGCATTGATCAACATTGAGGCCATCGGTCGGCCCAGGATGGGGCTTCGCCCGATCACAACCGCATGGGCCCCGTCGAGCTCCACGCTATACTCAGCAAGCAGCGTCATGATCCCCGTGGGGGTGCATGCAGCGAACGCCGGGATGCCCAGTATCACGCGTCCCAGTGTGGCGGCGGTGATACCGTCGACGTCTTTCTCGACGGGAATCGCCTCGAACGCCGTTCGCTTGTCGATCGGAGGCAGCACGGGATGCTGGATGACGATGCCGTGCACCAGGGGGTCCTCAGCGAATCTGCGTATCTCGGCGATGAGTTGTTCGGTGGTGGTGCCCGGAGGCAGGTGGGCTTTGACGGCCTGTATGCCAACATCATCACAGCGTTTGCCCTTCATCAAGCTGTAGGTCATGGAGGCGGGATCATCCCCGACAAGAATGGTGGCTAGCGCCGGTGTTACGCCGGTATCCCGCCGGATCTTATCCACCTTATCCGCTACAGATCGAAGCATGCGTGCCGCGGCTGGTCTCCCGTCCATGAGTTTAGCCTTGTTACGCAGCATCGCGTCGGCTGCAGATTGTTCGTGCGAATCCATATGGGGAGAATACAGCAAACGGGGTGTGGCGTCAGGGCCCGCCGGTAGGGCAGGCTATGGCTGGACACAGCGACCGCTGCGAGGCCTCAGATGCCGACCGTCGTCGACGTGAATGTGCAGGGTCACGGTGGACTTGTGTTTTGCTGGCGATCCATGGTAAAGTAACAACGAGAGTCCGGGGTCTGCGGGTTTAATCCCGGCAGCGTTCGGGTCGGGATCGTACGTGACCACCGTTGATCGTCGGCAACACGTGTACGGACGCGCAGGGCGATGTCATCGAGGGTCGTTCACGGATATGAGCTGATCGAACGGCTAGACCGTGGTGAAGGCCACACGCAGGTGTGGGAGGCCCGGCACGTCGATACCGGTATGCGCGTCGCCATCAAGGTGATCCCCCTTGACAGCAGCGACGAGGGAACCCTGGATGCGGTAATGGAGGAGGTGCGCCTCCTCGGGAAGTTCAATCATAAGAACATCGTCCACTTGAAGACGGTGTTTCGAGAGCGAGATAGGCTCCACGTTGTCATGCAATACGTGGAGGGCAGCAACCTGACGCGCGTGCTGCATCAGTTCAACTGGTCCAACCTGGATAACGTTATCGCCCTCGGCATTCAGATGTGCCAGGCCCTGACCCACCTGCACGACCAGAAGGTCTGCCATTGCGACGTGAAGCCGGCCAACATCCTGATAGCCAATGCGTTCTGGTCCGACGAGTACGACCGGGACGAAGCAGTGAAGCTGACGGACTTTGGGATAGCTGAGATCATTCGCAGGAAGCAGCCGACGCTGCTTTCGGCCAGAACCGGCGCGGGAGACGCGTCGGAGTTACACGGGTCGTCCATTCGGGGCTCGCCGGCGTACATGGCCCCGGAACGCTTCCGAGGAGAACCTGGCACGCCTCAGAGTGACATCTGGTCCGCGGGGATCGTTCTCTATGAAGTACTGACGGGGAAACACCCGTTCAACGGGGACGACGTGTACGCGATCGAGCGTGCTGTCGCACGTGGGCTTCGAACACCGCTGCCGAGTCAGCTTCCATTCCTATTGCGAGATGTCGTTGAGCGGTGTCTCAGAGTCAATCCAGAAGACCGGTTCGACTCCGCGCGAGATCTTATGGAGCACCTTGCGAGGATAAGCGTTGGGCCTGTAGACACGGCAGACGGCCCACCAGGTAAACATGTCGGGGAGGAGCACCAGCACAAGATTGACACGTCGCGCACTCGTACAGGCTCGCCCGACTCCGATCCCTGGCCGGTAGGCCGCCGAGTGGCACTGTTCGTAACGGTGCTGGCTGTGCTGGTCGCCCTCGGCGTGGGTCTTGTGTGGCTTGCCAACAACCTCTCCGCCGCTACACAGTAGCAACCTGTGGGATCGGCCAAGCAACGCCCGACCCTGCCCACGCCCAACTGGACTGCAGTGATCGCGGTGCTTACAGCTTTCTTGCGTTCCGAGCGGGATGGTGCCGGCCACCCACAGCTTCAGGTGGTGCGCGATGCCGAAGTGGAGGACGGGGCAACAACAGCAAGAAAACGCGTCCGGGCGTTCGGCATCAGTTCGGGCAGCTGTCACGCCGCCCGGGAACCTGGCTGAAACCGAGCAAATAGTACTTCAAGCGGACGTCGGAGGCGGCCAGGATGACCGCGGCGTCGGCCGGAGGAGCGAGAAACAGCTCGCTGACGCCCAGACCATCGCGATTCTGGCTGCGGCGCTGGCAGCCACGGCGAATGATTCTGGCTCTTCTCGCTGTTATTGACATCTCCGCAATCCTCAGCAAATCTCGCTAACGTCGACCAACTCAATCCGAGAGGGTTATCGCGTCGAGGTGCCAGATGTTGCGTCGAGAACGGACGGATGAGGAGTGCCATTCGTGGATATTGGTGCGTTCGTGGAGGCTTCCGGCCAGCCTGTGGGCGTTCACGCCGCCGACCCTGTGGGGCGCGGCCCGGGACTACTGTTCTGATCTACTTGAGCTGACCCACAAGTTCACGCACTGACGTGAGCCCGCGCCGCTTTAGATAGGGGCGCAGATCGTCGCAGATGCGCAACGGGGTGGCGGGATCAATGAATAGTGCAGTGCCGACGGCGACGGCGGTGGCTCCTGCGAGCAGGAACTCCACGGTATCGCGCCAATCGCAGATGCCCCCCATCCCGATGATCGGAATGCCGGCGTCACGCGCAACACGCGTGTATACGCGGTGGACCATGTACAGAGCGAGTGGCTTTATGGCTGGACCAGAGAGCCCCCCGGTGCGGTTGGCGAGCATCGGCTCCCAGGTATCCACGTTGATCGCCATCCCCTGCACGGTGTTGATGATGGACAGTATCTCTGCCCCTCCTGCCACCGCCCCGCGAGCCGTCTCCGCGATGTCGGTGACGTTGGGCGACAGCTTCACAATGAGCTTGGCATGCCTAACCAGGGGGCGGACGGCAGCGACCAGCCGCTCGAGCCGGGTTGCATCAGTCCCGAATTCCAAACCATCAGATACGTTCGGGCAAGAGACGTTGAGCTCCAGCCCAGCGATGCACTCAATAGAGTCGAGGCGGTCGCAGACCGTCTGGTAGTCCTCGACGCTGTGGCCGACCACGTTGACCACAACCGGTACTCCCGTGGTTGCAAGGAAGGGGACCTTGTCAGCTACGAAGCGATCGAGCCCCACATTTGCCAGGCCGATGGCGTTTAGCATACCCGCGCGGGTTTCGACCACGCGCTCAGGCGGATTGCCCTTCCTCGGCTCGGGGGATATCGACTTGGTCACGAACGCCCCCAGCCTGGTGACGTCGACATGCGCCGCGAACTCCGGCCCGTACCCGCTCGTCCCCGACGCCGTCATGACGGGGTTGGCAAGTCGCATACCAGCCAGATCAACGGATAGATCGATGTTGCTGTCGGTAACGCCGTGCTCGCTCATCTTCGCCAACATCGTGCCGACGCCTCGCAATGTCAAGCGGATCGGGGAGTACACGAGGCCGGGCATGGACGCACCTATCAGAGGGCGTACAATGGTGCGTCGATCCTACGGAGCATGCAATGCCTTGCAGACGGGCTGACGTGGCCATCTTCCCGGGGATGTTCGACCCGGTGTCTCACGGCCACCTGGACATCATTCGGCGTGGGGCGAAGCTGTACAGCAGGCTCATCGTCGCAATCGGGGACAACCCGCTCAAGACGCCGGTGTTCGCCCAGGAGGAACGCAAGGAGATGCTCCTCGCCCACACCGGCGAGCTGGCCAATGTCGAAGTGGCGACGTACTGCGGGCTTACAATCGAGTTCGCCAGAAGCGTCGGTGCCGGAGTGATTCTCCGCGGAATACGCGACACTGTGGACCTCCACGCAGAGCTGGAGATTGCGACCGCCAACCTGATCATCGGCGACATAGAAACAGTATTCCTGATGA
Organism: Phycisphaerae bacterium; assembly: GCA_046757145.1. Taxonomy (GTDB): domain Bacteria; phylum Planctomycetota; class Phycisphaerae; order UBA1845; family UBA1845. The sequence continues at coordinate 16,884 of JBHHXS010000018.1, forward strand.
CCAGTGGGCAACACGTGCTTACGTCGAGCACGCTCATCAAGCAGATTGTGGAGATCGGGCAGTACGACACCGAACACCTTGCACGGCTGGTGCCGCTCGACGTGGCCAGGCGACTCGAAGAGCGCCTGCGGCACGAGAGGCCGAAGTGATCCCGGGTGGGACGGATGAATCCGTCTTGTCCGTGTGCAGAAACTTCTCCGGTTTGCGTTTCCCGGATTGGGCAAGGGCCTCAGGCGTCGGGAAGGTCTCGATGAAAGCCGCGCTGCTCGTTCCGCCCGATGCCGGAAGCCGACTGCAGTGTCGGGCAAAGACTCGGCAAGCGCCGGGTGCTACGGCTGCATCGCGTTTTCCACCACCTCGAAGTTGGCTATGCCATACGTGGTGGTGGAGGGGTCGAAGCCGTCAGCCCACCAATCGCCCGAGGCAAAGGGTATGGTTTCGAGATCGTCTCTGAGCGCGTCGAGCACGGTGTGCCACTTGGTTCTACCTGCGGGCAGCGGCGTGCCGGCCGGCTGACCGATCAGCTCGTTCACTTCGTCGTCGGAGAGCTGGAGGTTGCCCGTGTGGATGTCTTCTGCATAGAACGTGAACCCGTCGGAGTTGTCGACGATATACAAACCGTACGACCGAAGCGCTGCGAGATACATGCGCGTAATCGGTGCCAGTGCGGACTCGTCGATCGTCGTGCCCTCCTCGTCCACGATCGAGTCCTTCAGGCGGAGGCGCTGCCCCGAAGCCAGTGCATGGGGGTTCGTGTTGTACCAGTCCGTTTCCGTGGTGGAGGCGGGATAGACGTAGTCCGTCGCGAGAGGCGTCGTCGGGTCGTTCGCGAGGTTGCGGTTGCGCGGAATCGCGCATGCCAGCGCATGGCTGATCTCTCCACTCTGCACGTCTTCCGGTAGAATGAGCCCGGCAAGCAATGGTGTGCCCGAAGCCCGCGCGCTGGAGAGGCCATCAGGACTCGCACCGGGTCCGGTGATGTCAAAGAAGTCGGCCGCTCCCGCCGCGAGAATGGTCGTTCCCACTTGCCCGCCGCCGAGGCTGTTGCCGTCCGCGTCCCTGGCAGTCGTGGCCGTCCAAAAGTCATAGCTCATTTCGTCTACCGTATCCACCAGCACCATCCACCCGTCGGCGCTCACGTCCGCCGGTCCAGCGGGGCGGATCTCGCCCGCGGGGTTTGGAATCGGCACCGGACCGCCGAGACCGGCTTCCGGCCCGTCACCGAAATCGATCTCCCATTTAGTGCTCGGGTACTCGGGAATGCCGTCGTAGTCTTCAAGCCGCACCTGCTGCTCACCCTCTCCGGCAGGGAAGATCGGCACCGTGAAGGCATCAATGTTAAGCACCATGTAGGGATACCGAAAACTACCATCGAATGGCGGGTGCAAACCCGTGTTGTCACCGACCAGGACGCGATACAGGGTGAGTATCTGGTCATCACTCTCCGGAAGAACGTCTGCGTCGTCAGCCCGTTGGTTCCACGCGCTGCTCGCATCAAACAGCGGAAGTGGAATCGAGAACTCGCGCAAGATCGCCGGTCCGCCGGTCAGGTCGTCGTCATTACCGGCGTTGTCGTTCGCATTGGTGTCTGCGCTATCGTTCGCGTTACCGTTATCATCGACACTGGCGTTCGAATTGCCTCTGTCATTGCCATCATCCGTGACCAGCGTCGGATTACACCCGAGAAGGCAACCGAATGACAGGCCGAGGGTCATCCGGAACCAATGAAACGACTGACGCCGTGTACTTCGCATTGTGTCTCTCCCGCACGACTCGTCTGTCGGGCACCCGGACGCCGGCGGGAATGACCAATGACCCGCGCAGGTCACTCCGATGGATCTTACTCCGACAACCCGTGCCATATCAAAGCGTCCCATGAGCCCGACCGTCGCCGGGTCGCCCCTTACAGTACCACCATACCACGACTATCGTCGTTCGACCACGGAGAACACCAGGACATTAGGTCGAAGCGTAAACGAGAGAAACTCTTGATCCTTCTGAACAGCGAAGGTCGGTCACCGTGCATTACTGGAATGACAAGTTCGCGAGGGTCTCTACAAGTGCTTGCCAACGTCGCGTGATTCGCCCACGTCGGCAGATGCCTCAGTCACTTACATACCGCGGGGGCGTTGCCTGCAGTCGGTTGGTCTGCCGGTGCGTCGGACGAAGGTTGATTCTCGCGTACCAACCCCTGTCGGCGGAGGCGCGTCGGCGTTGGTGGCGGACGAGGCGGCAGCGTCGGGCGGGGACGGGGCACCGAGTGGAGGCGGTCGGGCGGGCCGCAGCGGCAAGGAGACGGCGGAGAGACCGCGCGGGCGCTGTGCCCGAGATTGTCCCGGCGGTAGTTGAGGTTGAGTGATTCTCGCCCGCGCGCGACGACACGAATGCCGGCCACGCGCCGTCCTAACGCTTGCCGGACCGCTCCCGGTTCAGCCGCAAGAGGTTGCCCAGCACGCGCTGCTCGGTTTCCGTGCGCAGGTCGGCCAGTTCGTGGCCGTCCGGGAGCGGGAAGCCCGCGCCCGTTTCGACCCATACCCGCGCCCAGTCCTCGGGCCACCCGCCTTCGGGGTCGGTGGCGGCGTAGGCGGCCAGCACGGCGCGGTCGACGCGCTCGTGCGCCAGGCTCAACCAGGTAGGGCGTTCGTTGTAGAGGTTCGTCAGCGTCCGCTTTTTCAGTTTCGCGTCCTTAGCCGCCCGCGCCATGATCGCCGATTGCCGAATCAGCGCCCGCGCTTCCTCCGGGACGTCGGTAAAGTCATCCTCGGCGTCAACGGATTTGGCAATCGGTTCGATCCATTCCGGCGGATTGACCCACCGCTCGCGCTGTTCGTTGAGCTGGTTTGCGGCTTCGCTGATTCGCTTATAGACCGGATGCTCGACCGGTTCCTTCCCCGGGCGCCAGGGGAGCGGAAAGGTCTCGAAACACGTCGTCGGCGTGTAGCGAAATCCTGATTCGGCCTCGCGTAGTTGCGTCCCCATCCGCCGCGACCACAGCTCGTGAACCGAGCTGTGCAACACGCCGAAAAAGTAGTCGTCGGACCGGGCGAAAACGATTAGTTGATGATCGGGTAAATCCGAGCCGTCAAGAAAACTGAAGAGACGAAACTTGGCGAGGTTTGCCGTTGTAAGAAATCGGGTGCGTGGGAGTGAAGCGCGCATCGCGGGACGTGGCTCGACGTGCATCCACCAACGCTCGGCATATGTCTTCCGGCGATTCTGTTTCCGCGCAGGCCACACGCGCTGTTCGACGACAGCGAACGGCGCCGCAAACCCGGCGGCCTCGTTTCTCGACATGTCGCAGCCGAAGTCGATGATCCACATGTACCGGTTGCGCCGGGTGATGTCGCTACCGTTCACCCACGGACGAACGACCTCGCAATTGGACCGATCGCTTGGATTCGGAATCGTGAGGAGACTCCGTGCCTCATTCCAATTGATATCGAATGCGCCACCCTTCGTGTCGCCCATATACGCAATACCGAGATTCTCGTGAATTACCTTGGCCGTGCTCAGGTCGGTCGCGCCGGTGAGGTCGGAGTTGATGCGCGCGGCAGGTTGCCCGTCGAGCATGCGCTCCGGATCGCTTCCGGTGTGGAAACCCACGATCGAGACATGCACCGCCGCGCCGTCGAGAATCCATTCGCGGTCCGACCAAGCCATGAAGATGTCACTCGTTTCTTTGATGCGCTCGAGCACGGTGCGGTTATCGCCGCCGCGAATCCCCTGCGTGGCGAGCAGTCCGGCGCGAGTGTGCTTGTTCCGTTCGATCACCTGTCGTGCCAACTCGAACCAGTAGCAACACAGGTCCGACGTGTTGGGAATTTCATAGCACGCGAACATGGCGTCGATGTAATCGTCGTCGAGTCCCTGCTGCCGAAACAGCTTCGATCCCAGGAATGGCGGATTGCCGATGATGAAGTCCGCGTCCGGCCAGCTCGCTGGCTTCGGATGCTTCGGGTCGGAGAGGTCGAGGATCGCGTCGCGGGACTCGATGGTCTGCAAGGGTTCCAGGATCGGATCGCGCGGGGCCGCAAAGCCGTTGTCGCGCATCCATTGCAGGTAGCCGATCCATATGACGACCTGCGCCAGCTCGGCCGCGTAGGGGTTGATTTCGATTCCGTGCAGTTGCGTCGGGCGCACTTGCGGGAACAAACCCAGCGCGATGTCGGGGCGGGCCGCATGGGTGACGACTTCTTTTTCCAGATGCAAGAGCCGTTGAATGGCCACGTAGAGGAAATTGCCCGATCCGCAGGCCGGATCGAGAATCCGAACGGTCGCCAGTCGGTGTACGAAATCCCGCAGGGTTTTTTCGATCGCCTTGTCGGCCTTTTTCTTGGTGTACCCCTTGCTCTTGCGCCGGCGGGCTTGCTGCTTTTCGACCTCGGCCTTAACCGCTTCCCATTCGCGCCGAAGCGGAGCCATGACCACCGGCTCGACGACCAGCATGATGTCTTCCCGGCTGGTGTAGTGCGCACCGATTTGCGCCCGGGTGTTGGGGTCCAGCGAGCGCTCAAAGAGCGTGCCGAAGATCGCCGGTTCGACCGCGCCCCAGTCGGATCGGGCTGCCGTCAGCATCGTGTCGATGTCCGCCGCCGTCAGCCGCAACGCCGGGGCGGTGTCGAACAACCTACCGTTGAAGCGGGCCACCGGATCGGCCCCGAAATCCCCGCCCGTCCGCATTTTGTGGAAGAGCTCCGTCAGGCGGTCGGTCAGCTTGGGCGGTTCCTTTCGGTAGCCTTTGAGCACCTTGGTAAACAGATTCTCCGGGAGTAGTCCCACGTCCTCGGCGAACAGACAAAACATGCATTTCATCAGGAAATGGGCAGCGACGTGCGGGTCGTTTCCGCGACTGCGCAGGGCTTGCGCGAGATGTCCGAAGCGCTCCGCGACCTCCCTCGTCACGAGTTCGGCGGTCACGTCCGGTCGGAACGACGCCGGATCGGCGAACACCCGGCGCAGCAAGTCGAGACCGCGCGGGTCG
>JBHHXS010000019.1:0-21827 GCA_046757145.1 Phycisphaerae bacterium
GCGCTCGTACGCAACCCCGCCCCCGTTGCCGATGCGACACTCATCGTCCTTCGAATACGTCCGGTATTCGATAGCCGATCCGTCCTCAGCTACTACGCTCTTGTCATAGGGGGGGATGGGCCACCGCTCGTAGTGATCGTTGGCGTAGATCTTGCACGACGTCCCAATACCCTTGATATTCGACTGGCAGACCAGCCGCTTACTGAGCTCACGGGCTCTGGACAGGCTAGGCAGTAGAATCGAGATCAACAACGCGATGATCGCGATCACCACCAACAGTTCAATCAGCGTAAACGCTCGCAGTTTTCGTATCACAGCACTACCTCCCAATAAGGAACAAATTACATAAGAGACCGTTTGAATCCTTCACCCGGGTCGCAGCCACCAAACCACCGCTTAACCTGGTTTCGGTGGACCCTGCAACCGCGCCGCCCGGCTTTTCAACTTGGCATGAGACACTCTGCCGTCAGGGCGTCCGCTGCTACGTTGCCAGGTGGAGCTACCAATCACCAGATGCAGTGCCGGAGGGTTGACAACACACCCCAGACGGCACCCATCCGTTGTCAAGAACGAGTCCTGCTACGATTGGTATTAGGAGGAGACAAAGGGGAGTTAAGATACTACAACTAACGTATGCTTAAGGAAACCGATTATGACAAATAATGTATTGTAGCTTATGGCCCGCGGCACAACGGCCTACAGGCAGTCTCCCGATACACCTCAACCAATCTGCGATGAAGTCTACTCGGACCTCCGGACGATGTCAACACCACACCGGAAAGTTTTTTTTCCCAACCACAGCGCCGGGGACGCAGCCTCGCCGCCCTTACGCCATATTCATCTGCACCACTTCAATTCCGTGGGATAGCGCGATCCCCAGACCCCGGCGGTGCGCCGCCGCCAAGAACGCGAGCTGCTCCGGCGACCTTGCGATTGGGGGCAGCTGCGCAGTCCGGCGGATGCGGTTGAGCAGCCCAAGGGCCACCGAATCAACTGCCACAGGATCATATGCGGCCATAATGGTTCCTTCGGGGTAGATCGCCGCTTCAGTCACGGCCGGTTCGTCCTTGAACGCAACGCGCAGCGCATCGACCACGCACAGCCTGAGTTTGGATCTGATCGCGTCGGTGGCGACGATATCCGCGATGTACGGAGAGCACCCGCCGTTGTGGTAACGGGCCGGGTGCTTCACCAAACCGTGCGAGAGATTCTTCAACGCACACGTGATCCCCGCGATATTGTGCGTTTTCACGAACGGGACATCTATCAGAGCCGTTACCTGGCTGAGCACCGCGGATAACTGGTCAGACCCACTGCCGAAGTCGGTCGCTTGGCGGTCCCAGCCGGCTACGGGGATTCTTGTCATATAGGCTAGCCGCGGCGCCGGCGGCGCCTCGATGCAGACGATCTGGTCGGGGCGCCAGCCTGCATCCACGAGCGAAGTCACGATAGCGTCGGCTACGTAAGGGGTTGTGCCTATGGCTGCCTGTGCAACGCGATTGAACTTGATTCCTATGACATCGTCCGGCCTGAGGACTGTGCGCCAGGCTTCGGCGGCACTGCTGGTATGCGTGAGCGCGCTCAACGCTGCGGACAGCATCTCGCGGAGAAGAGTTGCGTGGACGATCGACCCGCTGACAACATGGCCAGATTCGACCCACACCACTCTGGATCGTGCGGTTCCGGCTGGGATGGTGAGCGCCGGCTCATCGGAGGCGGCAGCGCGCGGACCGATCGCCACACCGCCCGCGACGGATGCGGCAACCTCCAGGAATTCGCGTCTAGATACGCCGTTGGCACCCACGCAGGGTGAAATGCACCGTCGCCCCATGGCTCAGAAGCTCGACCCTAAGGTCTTTGCCCGAATACCCGTTGTATGACCATACGCTGCGTCAATACACGGTGTTATATCGGATCGACATCTGGGGGCGGTTTCATAGCGCGATTACCAGTGAGGCGAAAGTTGCGGCTTGCCGATCTCGAAGATCGACTGCGTCTTCAGGAGTGTCAACTCTCCCGGATACGCGTGAAACGCGTGCACGTGGAATTCGTGGTCACGGGCGTCGAAGTCGACGAAACTGAACGGGGCCAAGTCGTCCACCGCCCAGTCATCGAACGAGACAAAAAGCCCTCGGTTGTGTGCGAAGTGTACGTAGTCTCGGTGCGTGGCGGGGAAAAGCTGAGGTGTCATTCGTTCAACTTGAGTTGAAAGTATGTACCTCACATCGTCAGCGAACGACTGTGTGTGGTCGCGCTCTCCGCGAAAGCGAAAAGAGGCCGCCAGACCGGACTTGGGCAGAAGCTCTGTGTCGTCGGCGATCAGCTCGGTCAGCACCTGGTCTCCGCACTGTACGGTGACTGCATGCGTCAGTCCCGCGATCCAGATTTCCGCGTGGTAGCGAGCCTGCTCGACACGCTTTACTCGATCGATGTTGAGGAGCTCAGGATGGATCGCCCGGTTGTACAGGCAGAACTGCAGGTCTTCGACGCGCTGTTTCGGTTGCTTTGTCTGTCCTCGTTCCACGAGTTCCCTTCTAACTCATAAACATAGATTCCGGACCGCGGCGTGCCCGTGTACGTCGAATTATAGGGGCTGTGGACACCAATTCCACGGAATTCTTGCTCGCAGACAAAATAACTCAATCCGCACGGAGCCGGTCTGCAAGTACGTTATTATAAGACGCGCCGGGTGGGCGACAACCTCGGGCACTCATCTCCGACGTCGGGCGTGGAGGATGCCAATTGGAACGCCTCGCGGGTCCGTTTGGGGGTGGCGGCTCAGCCGGCATTCGGGGCGTCCGGCACGCAGGTTCCGCCGCTGAGGTGGTGCCCAGAGGTAGACTGGGCTGTTGGCAGCGAGCATCGACGCGCTTGCACTGCTCGACGGTCGCAGTGGAGGTGGCCATCCAGTTGCCGAAGTACCCCCAAGCGCTATAATCGCCCGGCAATGGCGCGACTTACCAGATTAGCCTTCGTTGGCCTCGTTGTGGGGCCCGTTCTACCCGCAGTCGGTCTTCCCGGTTTTGCAGTGAGCAGCTTCATTGCGCCGATGATCGCGACGGAAAACGCTGAGGAGGCACCTGCGAATGGGCTGCCCAAAGGCGGCGACGATGTGCCACATCCACCGGTTTCTCACCGGACCGATGCTCCGGCGCTTGCGTGCTTGGGTTCCCGTCCCGGGCGATTCCAGTCGTTGTTCAGCCTGTGCGGCATCGACGGTTCTGTGCGGAGTCCGGTGTGGCCCGCCCGGGGGGCCAGTCGCCGGTGCTTGCCGGATGCCTACGCGGCGCTCCCGCCGGCGGAGCGGGAGTTGCGAAGGGCCTGCTGTGACGCGAATACGATGGCGATCGATGCACCGCCGATTCAACCCAATGCTCCGCCCGCAAGGACGGCGTCAGGTAGGCAAGCGTAGCCCGGCACTCATCAACTGGATCGACGAATTCCTGACAAAGACTATGGCGCATCGGCCATCCCACGGGCGACACCAAGGCGGTGACGGCGTGGGCACAACTCGAACACGGAGCATCACACAATGCACGATCAGAATCGATTAATGAAATGGCTGCTCGTAATCGGTCTGACGGTTGTTGCGTTAACAAGCCTCTACCCGCCTCAACAGAAGCTGAAAGGTGGCATCGACCTGGTCGGTGGTACAAGTCTGTTGTTTGAGATCGACACCACGGGCTTGTCGTCGGCGGAGCAGAGCGGGCTCTCCACGAAGGTGATGCGGATACTCCGGGAGCGCGTTGACCCGAAGGGGCAGTTGAACTTGGAGTGGCGTCCGGTCGGGAATACCCGGCTGGAGATTCGCATGCCTCGGCCCCCCAAGGACGCGTTGAGGCGCAGGGAGATCTACAACTCCACCCTCGACCTGCTTGAGGCGAAGAACCTGACGCGGTTCGAGATCGAGACGGCTCTTAACGCCCCCGCAGACACCCGCGACGCCGCACTTGAGGGATTGATACGTGGGATTGCTGAGCGGCGGGAGTTGGTTGATACGCTAAGGACGGCATACGACCGCTACATGGAGGTGCAAGAAGGAGAGGATGAGGCGGACACGCAGGCGGCGTTGAGTGCTTACGAGGAGGCGGTTACGGCGCTAATCGCCAGCAGCTTGCCAATTGCCAGGCTGACCGACATTCTCTCGCTAAGCAAGACCGACAAGCGCGACGTGGAACTCGATAAGCTCCGTGCTGAGTTCCCTTCGTATGACGGAATTGACGGTAAGGAAGCCGGCCGAAAACTCATTACCCAGGCGGTTCGAGCCTACGACCAGTGGGCCAAGGACAGGGGCGACCTGGAAGATCCGGCAGATCTCAAGCGTCGGATTCGCGGTGCGGGAGTGCTGGAGTTCAGGATTCTCGCCGACCGGGATCCGGCTTCGCCGTCCAACACGGCTGCGGTCGGCACGGTCCCCGCTCAGCCTATCAGTCGCTATACGGAACGGCTGAAGAAGTACGGCCCGCGATCCAAGGCAGGAGATCGCTATGCCTGGTATCCGATAGAGAAACCTCTGCAGTTCATGCACGTCGACAACATGGAGGAGTTTGAGGAGCGACTTTCCATACCCAGCACGCCCATAATCGAGCAATACACCGGTCGCTACTACGTGCTTGTCCACAACGACCCGAAGTTCGGGCTCTCGCACAGCTCCGGCAAGAAAACATGGGCTCTTAAGGCGGCATATGGCGATCGCGACCCGATGACCGGCGCCAACGTGGTGTCCTTTGTTTTGGACGCGCGCGGCGGCCGCTTGTTCGGCGAACTGACGGAGGCCAACGTCGAGAGGGACCTCTGTATCGTGCTGGATGGCGCCGCGATGTCCTACGCGAACATACTCGAACGGATCAACGAGCGCTGCCAAATAAAAGGCAACTTTACTCCCGAGCGCGTGCAGGACCTGGTGCTGACGCTGCAGGCGGGCTCGCTTCCGGCCAGGTTGAAGGAAACGCCCCTGCGTGAGGTCACCATCGGACCGAGCCTGGGCGAGACGAATCGGCACAAGGGCATCCAGGCGGCTATCTGGGCCTCCGCGGCGGTGGCCCTCTTCGTTCTGGGGTACTACGGGATAGTCGCGGGCGGGATGGCCTGTGTTGCCTTGGCGATGAACCTGTTGTTCGTGTTGGCTGCGATGGCACTTATGCAGGCTACGTTCACGCTTCCGGGCATAGCAGGGCTCATTCTAACGGTGGGCATGGCCGTCGACGCCAACGTCCTCATCTTCGAACGTGTGCGCGAGGAGCGCGACCGGGGTGTTATCTTCAAGAAGGCCCTGAATGCCGGGTACGACAAGGCCCTCTCGACAATTCTCGACGCCAACGTAACGACCCTCATTACCTGCGTCATTCTAGGGTTTGTGGGCAGTGAGGAGGTTAAGGGCTTTGCCATCACGCTGGGCATCGGGATTTCCACAAGCATGTTCACTTCCCTGTTCGTCACGCGTCTGGTGTTCAACACTCTAATCGCGAAGGGGTGGCTGAAGGACTTCTCGATGCGTCGGCTCTTCTCCAAACCATCGATCAACTGGCTTGACCTGCGACGGGTTTTCTGGCCGGTTTCGACGGTCGTTGTGGTGGCGGGTATTACCGTGTTTCTGACTCTGAGCAGGGTTGATACCGAGGCGGTATACGGCATCGAGTTTCTGGGGGGAACCAGCGTTCAAATCGATCTCAACGATGGTGTTTATATGTCTGATGAGCAGGTGGCGGAGGTGATCACCTCGGTCGATGAGCGCCCGACGCCGTCAGCGGTGCAATGGCTTCGCAGTGCCGCGGACTACCTCGAATCGGCAGAAGCGAGTATCGGGGAGGATCCGGGCGAGTTCGTCCTGAGCTCGCCGGAGCTGACCGGCGCCCAGCTCGCCGTTTTGATGCGGGAGACTCTCGAGGACTCTCTCGAGCATGACGGGATTCAGGTGGTCGGGCGTACAGCGGTATTCGACAGCAAAGCGGGCGAGCTCGATCTGGCCAGATTCAAGCGCGCGGTCCGCGATGCGTCATCGGCGGCGCGGGAAGGTGCCGACCGTCTGCGCAAGGCTACAGTTCAGGGGGTTGGTGAACCCGAACCGGGACGGATCGGCCGACGCTCCTACCAGATTGCCACCACTGAGACCAACCGCTCGCTCGTCCAAGCCGCTGTCCTCGCCGCACTTGGGAACAAGCTGTCGATCCAGCAGGCGTTGACCTTCACAACCACAGTGGATGATGAGCTCACGCGCGACCATTTTTTCGTCGTGGAGCAAGAGGATCAGTTCCTGTCGGATGTCATCGGGGGCAATGCGAGCTTTGACATTCGGCGATTCCGCGGCGGGGTGGCGATCGACGTGATCCTGGATGAGCATGAGGAGCCCGTCCCCGTATCCGAGATCGAGCAGCGCCTCCGTTCCGTCGGCTTGCAGCCGGAGTTTGAGCACGCCCGCACGCGCGACGCAGCGGTGTTTCCGCTCGGCCCGGGGACGACGTCGCCGGGAGGAGATACCGGTTATAGGCACTTCGCGGTACTCGCAGCAGACGAGTCCTTACGCTACGAAGAGGATCCGGTACAGTGGGCCGAAGAGTTGGCCAAAACGCAGTTGGCAGAGGTGGAAGCAGCCCTGGGCAGAGAGACATCGTTGTCAAGTGTGATTCAGTTTGCACCGCAGGTGGCGGGGCAGGCGAAGAACAGCGCCATCTTTGCGCTTGTGTTGGCTTTGGGGGCGATTGTCTCGTACCTCTGGCTCAGGTTTGGAACGAAGGAATACGGCTTCGCTGCGATTGTCGCGCTCGTGCACGACGTAGCCATCACGCTCGGGTTGGTAGCGCTCAGCCATTTCGTCTACGCCACCCCGGTTGGCAAGCTGCTGCTTATTGACGACTTCAAGATCAACCTTCCGATGATTGCAGCGGTGCTCACCGTTATTGGTTACAGCCTCAACGACACCATCGTTGTGTTCGACCGTATCCGTGAGAACCGCGGGCGCTTGGGTGCGCTGTCGCACAACCTGGTGAACAATAGTCTGAACCAGACCCTAGCACGTACGCTGCTTACTTCGATCACGACCTTTGTAGCGGTGTTTGTGTTGTATGTGTTCGGCGGGAAGGGGGTTCACGGCTTCAGCTTTGCTCTGTTGATCGGGGTCATCGTCGGTACGTACAGCTCACTGGGCGTCGCGACTCCGCTGCTGTACAGGCCCCTGGTCCTGAGACGCGTGCTTGCACTCATAGTCACCCTGACCATCATCGGGTTGATCTTCGTCTTTGATGTGGACCGCACCAGTAGGTTGGTGCTCATCGGCCTGGTGGCACTCGGTTACATCGGAACTCTGATCCGCTCGGTCCGCACGCGGGGCTACGGCGCGGTCGGTCAGCCCGTCGGAGCATAGCGGCGTGAGCCGGGCGGCGCGCTAGCGAGAGCACCGAGCGTGGGAAGAGCGTGGCGAAGTCGGGGTTGCGGTCGATGTGGTTCCTCGCTCTTCGCACCTGGAAGACCGTTGACCAAGCGGTGCGTCGCGAGTAGACTCTTGTCGTCGCGCAAGGGTGTCGTGGAGGCCCCTGGTGCGGCATCGCGCAGCAAGGACGCCGGGTGTGGGGCATAGCTGCTCCGACCACCCGTCGGAACGAGAACGTCAGTGGGTCCCGCATCAAAAAGGAGTTTGTCATGCGCCCGGACGTCAAGCTTGGGGTGGCCATTTCTCTTGTCATTGTCCTAGTTGCCGGCGGCTATTACCTTTACAGGGACAGTCGGGCAGAGCCCGTCTCGATGCACCCCCGGCAGGTGCCGCACGCTGCCCGCAACAAACGAACACAAGCACGCCCGGGCGCGCGAGCTCCGGCGTCGGGGCAGACGCGTCTGAGCGGGAAACCCGGCAGGCCCGCTGCCACTCCGCAGACTCAAAGCAAGCCCCGGGTCGCCCGTGCTGGCACCAGAAAGCCTGAAGTGGATCCAGGTGCCCAATCTGTTAAAAAAGCTGCGAGCCCGATCGCCTCTCCAAGCACCGTAACGAACAGAGAGTCGAGGTTGGCGGCGCGTGCGGTACCAACTAGCGGGTTGCCCCGATCCAACAGCGAACGCGCCTCTCGATCGGGCAGCATCGATGCCGGCAGGCCCCGGGTACAACGGTCGGCCGTTGCCTCGGCCTCTGCCCCGGGTGCAGTGCCCCGGACTCCACGTGCTGAACAGCCTGCCGGGGGGCGCGATGCTGCCGGGCCGATCCAGCCTGCTCCTTCCGGAAGCGCCGGCGCACGGTTCAGACCGGCGACCTCTGTCCCGCGACAACGTGAGCAGACGGCTGGCTCTGTCGTATCTGAGTCGCACTCAAAGCGCACTGCGGTTGTGCGACCTGAACGGGTTCGAAGGGGCGCAGCCACCGACACGCACCTGGTGCAAGCGGGTGACACGATTGCGTCACTGGCGGTTGCTTATTACGGGCACGAGAAGTACGTTCAGTTCTTGATCGACCAGAACCCCCAGGTTAAGGATGTCAGGCGTCTGCGGATAGGCTCTCGCATAAAGATTCCACCGCGCCCGAAGGGAGGGTCGGCGGCACGTACGCTGAACGCCCGTCGGGCGTTGCCGGTCGATAAAGGCGCCGAAGACCAGCGCACTTACCGCGTCCGTCCTGGTGACACATTCTATGCTATTGCCCGCAGCGTTCTTTCCGATGCTTCACGCTGGGAAGAGATATTTGCACTTAACAGGGCCCTCGTCAAGGGTGACCCCAAGAATCTGCAAGTAGGTCAGGTCCTGGTTCTGCCCGATTCCTGATTCTAGCGGGCACCCGCACTGCGCCTGCTCGCGCGGTTGTTGGCCCCGGCCGTTCGCGTGAATGCCCGCAGTGCGCAGCGTGCTAAACTCGTCGTCAAGCGTGCCCCGCCGAACGAGGGTTATCGGTAGCTGCCGCAGACTGTGCGGACCGTATGCGGCGGATGACGGATTTCGTCTGCACTTTCGGACGTCTCATGTTGACGCGACAGTCCACATGTCCTCCCAGGTGCCGGCTGTTCGTAAGCGCCCTTCCTCTATGCGCAGGGCGCGGGGTGTCAGACGCGGTTTAGTTCACGCAAGCACAGTCGACCATTCCGCCTGCCGATTAATCATGCGCGGTCGCCGCAAGCCGTGTATCTGCTTCTGAAGTTGTTGCGTTGTGACGCTCCGTATGGACGGCGACGGTCGACGCCTGTTAACCGAAAGATCCCGCGATGGGCAATCACCGAAACGTGCTGACTACGGGCGAGGTGGCCAAGATCTGCAGCGTGGCACCACGCACCGTGTCCAAGTGGTTCGATGCCGGGCAATTACGCGGTTATCGGATACCGGGCAGTAAGGACCGCCGTATCCCGCTGGACCAGCTACTGCGTTTCATGCGTGCCCATGGGATCCCCCTCAACGGCTTGGACGAGGGGGCGCGGCGGGTGTTGGTTCTGGACAGCGATCCCGCCTTCTGCGAGGCCACCGCCAAGGCGCTGGGCGATGGAGAGAGCTGTGAGGTCACTACGGCCCAATCTGCGTTCGAAGCCGGAGCCGCAGCCCAGGAACTCAAACCGCATGTGCTCATCATCGATGTCACGTTGCCGGATGTCGTGCCGAAAACCATCGTACGCTGGTGCCGTTCACACAGCGAAGTAAGAGATGCGTGCCTGATCGGGATCGGCGCGGAGCTGAGCCCGGGTCAAGGACAAATGTTGTGCCAACAGGGGTTCGATGGGTTCCTCGCCAAGCCATTCGACGCGCGGGCCCTGATTGACCTGATGGAGCAGCGCTTCCAGAGCTCCACAACAGAAAAAGCTCATTAACTTGCTGCGACCGCGCCGCTGGATCATTGTTGTGCGAGACCGAGCACCACGGATCGGAGCCCCAAGCGCCGGGGCGGGATTAACGCGCAGGTCGCTCGCTCTCACCCCGAAAGATGACGCGTTGGCGCGCTCTGGCGTGTAGTTGTGGGACCGCCCTCCTTGTGGTTCCGACCGGACTGTATGCTGCCATCTACCTACTATCTACCCAGCTACTACCCGTACTACGCAATACTACGCGCGCCTGGCGATCAATAGCGGGACGGCACAGCCCGGTTACCGCCCGTCAAACGCCGCCCATGTCTCCATTTCCTGATAGCGGGTCCCGGAGTCGCATAGGCGGACGGTGGGAAACGGCAGAATGTTGTGTCCGCTTTGCCTCGGTGCACTGCGAGTGTATCATCGAGCACATGATCATCACAATTGACGGACCGGCTGGGTCTGGCAAATCTACGGCGGCCCGGAAGCTGGCCGCCCGGTTGGAGATTGCATACCTTGACACTGGAGCGATGTATCGTGCCGTTGCGTATGCGGCGATGCAGCGCAACGTCACGCCAAGCGACAGCGCGGCGTTGTGTGCGTTGGCCGCCGCCATCAGGTTGGAGGTAGATTGTGGGCCAACCCATACGCGCGTCCGCGTCGACGGTCACGATGTAAGCGAAGCGATACGCACGATGGAGGTAAGCCGAAACACGTCGCACGTTGCCCGGTGTCAGGAAATCCGGGATATGTTGGTACGACATCAGCGCCGGATAGGGGCTAAGTTGGGGTCGTTTGTGAGTGAGGGGCGAGACCAAGGAACCGTAGCCTTCCCCACTGCCGACTCGAAATTCGTGTTGGAGGCCTCGCTGGCAAAGCGCGCCGAGCGCCGGTACCAGGAGCTCGTAGCCGACGGACAGGACGTTGACATTGCTTCGGTCACGGAGAGCCTGCAGATCCGTGACTCCGTCGACGCGAAACAATGGGAACCACTGGTGGTGCAGCGCGAGGCTATTGTCCTCGACACGACACATCTGAGCATCCAGAACGTCGTCGATCGCATGGTGGAGCTGATCCATGGCTCCGGGCGGTCCGGGCAGTAAGGACTTGGCGGGATCGGGTTGCCGGTGCGGTGCGCCGGCGCCGTACATCTCCGCCTGGGCGGCAGCGAAGAATCCGCAGCGTGGTGATCTTTCTTCGATGGGCCCGTGCGCGTTCTTTTATCGGGCGCTGAACGGCCCGATTTCTATGCTCATTAAGAGGGACAACCGCTCGGGCGCGTTTCTTGTGCCAGGGGTGTCTTTTTTTCGTTGCGTGGGGAAGGGCTTTCGAGTAAATTAAGTAGTGATGGCAGTTCCGGGGTTATCGGAAGATGCCGGGCCGTTGGTCAAATCAGCATAAGTAAGGCGCGGAAGGAGTGGTGCGCGCGCGGCGTGAGGGCTGGCTTGTTACCAGCCTCGGAGGGATGAGATGCCTCCTTCGCATGTACATGAGGTGACGACTGTGCGTACGTCGGTGGTTACCGTCGACGGGCGGCAATCCTGCCGGCAACGCCCAATGGCAGTGGTCTCGGCGGGACCGTTGGGGCGGCAGCGCTTGGCCGTACGCGTCGACAGACGAAAACTTTCCAATTACGCAGTCAAACGGGTGTCAACAACTGCCGCCCGGGTGACTATGTCTATGGGACCGCCGTGTTCGCCGTGTACGTCGGACACGGGATAGGTGCAAACAGGTTAGGATGCGAAGTACATTCCTTACAAATTCTCTGTTACCCAATAACCTGCACAACGAAGGAGACGGTGATGGACGGGGCACGCAGGCAATCGATTAGCGTATTCTTGACAATCGCAGATAGGCGGTGTCGGCGGGCGACGGGTTTTGTTTCCGCGCTTTTCGGCACCGTTTTAGTCGGCTCAGTTGCGTTTGCTGCCGACACTTCGGGCGAATCCAAGGCGCGAGGTGCGGATGTAGGCCAACGCGACGTGCCGCGGGCGATCACCTCTGCGCGAGACGCTGAATCCGCAGCTACGGCAGGTGCCGAGCGGGGCGGCTGCCCCTGCAACGGCGACCTAGACGGGGACGGGATCGTTACGGCAGTCGACGTGGCCATAGTCACAAACTGTGCGCAAATAGGCGACTGCTCGCAATGTCTGAATTCCTGCGACGTCAACTGTGACGGGTTGGTTGACCAGGCCGACATCGACGCCGTCACCTGCCAGTTGGCGGCGGGGTTCCCGGATCCAGCGTGCTGCCAGACTTGCGTGGAAGGTGCGCCCTGTACCACGCAGGCGGAGTGCGCGCCGGGCACGTGCATCGGAGGATTCTGCACGTGCAAGTGCTCCCCAGCAGGGGATCAGGACTGCTTTACGACGAAGTGCGACGGCTCGACCTCGATCGAGTTCGGTGCGGGCAGCTTGGCGGCGATACCGGCGGGCTACTTCTACGGCGGTTCTCCGGCGTTTGTCGGCAAGGTGGAGCTTGGCGGCCCAGGCGGGTTCCCCGGAGATACGGTCATAACGCGTTTGGAGCAACTATGTTTTACGGGTGCGCTGCCTGAAACGGTAGCGATACAGACGGAGATCGTCGCGCTGGATTTGAGAAGCTGCGCCCCCATCGACGTTGGTGGACTTCCTTTCGATGTGCACGTGACACTGGCGCCCGGTCTCGTCTCCCCGGGTGACATGACTGTCACGAAGAAGGATGCAAACGGCGGCACTTTCAGTGCCAACCTGCACGTCGAGGCGCAAGCCACCTTCCAACCGGCAGGAGGCGGTCCGGATGTCGGGCCCCCATTGCCTACCCCCATAGATATCTCGACGACACGCGATGCCCCGTGGCTACAGGTTCCGCCACCGTGGTCGTGCGGTAACGGTTTTCATCCGGGCTGGGCAATAGGCCCAGCGCGTGGGGTGCCTTGTTGCAAGCCCACGTGCCACGCCAATCCCAACGATCCGAGTCACCCCCACTGCGTGTATCCACCTGACTGCCCGCCTTGTCCTGATCCTCATGAGACCGTGGACCCCACGGCAGTAGTATTCGGTGCTTCCGATGTGCCTCCGATTCCAGCCGATTTCTTCGACCCTGGCTCTGCTCCGTTTACCGGCGTGGTTCAACTTGGCGGCGGCGGTGGCGGCGGTGGCGCGGCCGATACCCTGGTAGCCCGGTCCGCGCCGATCGATTGCCCGGGCTCCACCTTGCCCAGGGAGTGTGCCCCGGTCAGTATCGAGATTGTCTCCCTGAGCCTTCGTTCGTTGGCACCGATCACCGTTCAGCCTGGCGGCGGGACGTGGGACGTGGAGCTTACACTTTCATCTACGCCGCCGATGTCGACAGGACAGCTTCAGGCCACCAAGACGCATAGCGGGGGCGGGATATACGTGGCGCAGCTCCCGGTTATGCCCAGGTTTACGTTCACTCGAGTGAGTAACCCGGCTGACGTTCGAGTTCTCGACTACGCTAACGAGGGGTTGCCGGAGGTTGTTCTTGATTTCCCGCCGACGCCGTGGGTCAGTCGGTTGGATCCATCGTTGAGTTTGCAGGCGCCGCATGACAGCAACTTCGTTCCCGGAGTTGAGGAAGTTACGCCTGGCGATCCGACATCGCAGGTGGTAGTGGCTGTAACGGGCAACAGCTCCGGCGGTGGGGTGGGGCACACTGTGCAACCGCCTCCGCCTCCGCCTCCGCCTCCGCCACCCGATCCACACATTACGGTCGATCCGACGACTGTCAGTTTCGGTGCGACGGACACACCAACGATTCCCGCAGATTTCTTCGGTCCGGGTTCCGATCCGTTCTCCGGTGATGTTGCGCTGCACGGTGGAGGTCCGCCTGAGGCTAACGCCGATGTGCTTGTCCAGCGGGTGCGGACGGTGGCGCCGTTACCCGTGGGGGCCTCCGACACTATCGAAATCGAGCTCGTCTCACTGAACCTCAGGTCGACGAGCCCGATCACTGTGACGTACGGCGCCGGCGGTCCCACGGAGCTATGGGATCTGGACATAGAGCTGTCACCTCTGCCTCCGCCACAGGGTACGATGGTGATAACCAGGACGCACGGCAACGGAGGTACGTTTGATGCCAGCTTACCGCTGCAGCCGAGGTTCACCTTCACGAAGGTCGACGATCCGACTGCGGTGAGGACTCTCGACTACCCCTCTCTCGGACTGGGGCCGGTGGAGATAAACCTGACCCAGGTGCCTTGGGTCGACCTGCTCGGGCCTGATCTTGATGGTACTGTTGCAGCTCCCAGCAACGGCAATTTTGTGCCGGGTGTCGACGAGGTGGTCCAAGGCGACCCGAGTTCTCAAGTGGTCGTATCGGCGTCCGGGCTTAGCAAGGGCGGCGGGGTCACGCACACTGTCGATCCGCCTCCGTTGATTTGTCCGCTTCCGGGCGATCCAGCGACGGATCCATGTGCGCCGCTTCAGACGCGGGACTGCTTCGGCACTCCTGACGCTCTTTGCCGGCCGAGCCTGGTGCAGGTGCAACCTGGCGGCGTCGTGCCCGTGACCTGCGCGTGTTTCATTCCGGGTCCGGGCTGCGGCCCGATCGACATCGGTCCGGGTGGGGACACGGTTTCGTGCCCCGGCACGTGCCAGCCGCCGGATGCGCCCGGTCCGTGCGTGATCTATTTGGATGACGGCACGGGAGTGTTCCAGAACACTCATAAGACATCGGCTAGCAGCACTCAAGTCCCGCCGGGGTCGATCCTATTCTGCGACTGTGACCGCGGTTGCCAGACAGACGCGGATTGCGATGACGGTAATCCGTGCACGACCGACGTGTGTCTGGCTGACGGGACGTGTCAGAACACACCGGACTGCACGTCGGCATCGGACTGCGACGACGGTAATGCGTGCACCACTGACACGTGCGACGCTAACGGGTGCTGCGTCTTCACGCCCGAGTGCACCACGGATGCGGACTGCGACGACGGTAATGCGTGCACCACTGACACGTGCGACGCTGCCGGATGCTGTGTTTACACGCCTGATTGCACCGCAGATACGGACTGCAACGACAACAATGCGTGCACGACGGATGTGTGTGATCCGGCCACCGGGTGCTGCGTCTTCACCCCCGATTGCACCACGAATGCGGACTGCGACGACAACAACGCGTGCACGACGGACGTATGCGATCCGGCAAGCGCGTGCTGTACTAACACGCCCATCTGCACAACGGACACCGACTGCGACGACGGCGACGTATGTACCACTGATACCTGCCGTGCCGACGGGTGCTGCGATAACATTCCTGAATGTACTGCAGACACTGATTGCGACGATGGCAATCCGTGTACGATCGACGCGTGCGTGGCGGGGTGCTGTGAGCACACCCCTGATCCCAATTGCACCTTGGAAGCGTGCTGCCTGTTCGACGGGACGTGCATCGACGTTCCTCCTTCTGAATGCACGTGCATATACGGCGGCATCCCGCGTGGTCCCGGGACGACTTGTGCGACGACCATCTGTCCGCCGCCTGTACCGATCTGGACGGGCATGAACGTCGATATCCACCAGGACAACCCGGGCATTGTGGCCAACGACTTCCACATCGAAGGGATAATCGAGTCGTCGGCCGTGCCGGTCGTGATAGACCATATTGATGATCTGTTCCCCAACTTCACTTACTCGGTGACTCAGGGGGCACCAGAGTGCCCAACGGGCAGCATTTTCTGGTGCTTCACTGCTGACTGGAGCGGTGCGGATTACCCGTTCTGTTCGGTTCTACACCTTGGTCTGCTGTTCGAGGTCGTCTGCCATAATGTCATGATCGATCTGGTCGGATGGTGGACGGTGGACGGTGTGCCTGTCGGCGGCGGGAGGAGCATCGATGCGGCTGCCCAGCCGGGCTACTGGCCGATGCTCGGGTTTGATGTGGAGGACAACATTGTCACCGATCCGCCCGATCCGCTGGGGCAGAGCATACGCCTGAGGAATGGTAACGGAAACGGTACGCCTGATCCGGGAGAAATCGAGATCGAGATTATCGCGCTGGATCTCGTCCCGATAGGCTCGTCGGGGATTGACGGAATGCTCGGGCCCCGTCCGCTGGCTGAGTTGCGAGTAGGCGGGCTTCAGGACAACCTGGATTGGGTCCCCGTGGTGGACGGCACGGGCCAGCCGATCGGCGTGGAGAATCCCGTGCAGATGATGCCCGATGACGAGATCATGGTGCTGCTGCGTCCCGCACCGGGTAATTCGCGTGCGGTGCCGCCGTACAGCACCGAGACCCCGATAGACATTCCACCGGGCGGCTACCTGGTTGCACGGCAGCTCGTGCGTTTCCAGGGCAACGGTTCGGCTGCGGCACGAGGCGTCTGCCCGTGCAACGGTGACGTGAACGGCGACGGCATGGTGACTCTTACCGACCTGGTCATCGTGACCGATTGTGCCCAGGTCGGCAACTGCGCGATGTGCGCCAACTCCTGCGACGTCAATTGCGATGGGCAGGTGAACATGGGCGACGTCGGCGTGGTGCAGTGCCTGTTGGCAGGTAATCCGCCCAACGTCTGCTGCCCGGCGGGACAGGAAATCCGCTGGTTCTGGGAGATTCATGGTGCACATGAGCTTCCGCAGCCGGAGGCGTGCTGCTTTGACGATGGCACCTGCCAGGATCTGCTCCCGTCGGATTGCCTGTGCCAGGGAGGCACCCCGCTTGGGTTGGGGACGTTCTGCATGGGCGATACGGATCTGAATGGAATTGACGATGCGTGCGAGCCTCAGTGCGGCCCGCTGCCCGACGGATCAGGGTGCAAGCATGTGCCGTGCCCTGACACCACGAACTGTTTCGGGGAATGCATCAACGGCAGCTACTGTGACAATCCGGACTGCCCGATCGGGTCCGCTCCGGCGTGTTATGTGAGGAATAGCAAGGAGTCGATCAAGCGTTGCGGCGACTGCTTCGGTGAGTGCATCAACGGCAGTTACTGCGACGATCCTTCGAATCCCGATTGCTGCATCAACTCGGGGGCGTGCGCGTGCTATTCGCCGAACAGCGACATCTCCATCCAGCTTTGCGGTGACTGCTTCGGTGAGTGCATCAACGGCAGCTACTGCGATCACCCGAACCCGGATTGCTGTATCACACCGGGCGCCTGCGCGTGTTACTCGCCAACGCACCCCATCTCTATCAAGATGTGTACCGGGCCGGACAATCCGGACGAGTGCCTCCCGAGGTGTGTCGACTACGACCCGCTTACCGGTACAACCACCGTTGTTGACTGCGCATGCGCCGGGCTTGACGAGTGCCACGTAGGACTCGCCGGGCCGGTCGGTGGGTTACGCACCGGACACAACCCGTGTACGGTTGTGGATGATGGCAGCGGTACGGTTACGCTTCCGCCTATAGGTTGTGAGTATCTGAGCCCGGACGAGGTGCACGAGATCATAGACGGTCTGCCGGCCGGTACGACGATCGAGCTCGCGCCGATCCACCTTGACTTCATCTGCCAAGGGGGCGCGGACAGACCGTGCTCGGTGCCCATCCCACCGGGGTTGTGCGAGGATGTGGGCGGCGATCTTGGCGGCAACGTCGACTGCTTCATGTCGGCCTTGCAGTTGAATATGCACGGAACCGGTCTCCTCGCGGGATTCAACCGAAACATCACCTTGGGTGGCGTGGCGGTTGAAGTGCATACCGCTCCAAGGACTCCAGGCGACGCAGTACAGGACTTCGACACGCAGATGTACAGCATGGAGGGCATGTTGTTCGGCGATCCGGACTTTGATCAGTTGCACATCGTAGCAGGGTCAAGTTTCGGTCTGCCAAGCCCGGGCCACACGACGTTGACGCGGCTCGGCCCGCCCGGAGGTGATTTCCAGGTGGACAGCTTCTTCGACATAACCTACCGGATTGACTTTATAGGCGCGCCGGGCAGTTTGCTCGACGGGATGTCGGGGTCGACGACGGGCACGATTCGCATGGAGACCGGTGGCCAGCCGAGTTGCGTCGGCACATGCCCCGCCGGGACCGTCTGCGAGGAGAGTCAGATGCCGAACCCAGACGGCACCGTCCGCATCTGCTGCAACTGCGTAGCGGAGCCGGTAGGTGCATGCTGCGTCGGCACGGTGTGCACTGTTGGAACGTTGACCGATTGTCTGGCTCAGGGTGGGACATACGTCGGTGATGGTACTGACTGTGCGGACAATAACGGCAATGGTGTGGCTGATGTCTGCGAGACTGTGACGTGCGGCCCGACTCCTGACGGCAGTGCGTGCGAGGCTGTCGTCTGCCCCGACAATGGGACTCCCATACCCGACGAGTGTCAGGCGACGTGCGTGAGCTACGATCCCAAGACGGGGGTGACGGTGTTCACGGACTGCGCCTGTATGGGCGTGGACGACTGCCATGTCGAAACCGCTGGCGGGCTCGCCCGTGGCGGAGGCAACCCATGTGTCGTGCCTGATGATGCCGGTGGGACGGTGACGCTGCCGCCGGCTGGGTGTGAGTATCTGAGCCCGGACGAGGTACACGAGATCATGAATGGTCTGCCGGCAGGTACGACGATCGAGCTCGCTGCCATTCACAAGGACTTCATCTGCCGTGAACAGACGCCGCCGGGTGCCGGTTGTCCGCCGCCTGGTCTCTGCGAGGACGTGGGTGGAGACCTGGGCGGTAACGTGGATTGCTTCGACTCTACGTTGGAGCTGCACGTTATGGGCCAAGGCCCGCCGCTGGATGGGTTCATGCGCACCCTGTTCCTTCCCGTTCAAAGCCAGGTGCACACGGGGCCGCGCACCCCGGGCGACGCGGTGCAGGCCTTCGAGACCGAGATGTTCAGCTTGGCCGGCGAACTTCCACCCGGCGACCCCGATTTCTGCGTCTTGAGGGTGAGCGCCGGTCGGGCGTTCGGTCTGCCGAGTCCCGGCCATACGACCCTGACGAGAATCGCGGGGCCGGGAAGCGATTTCGCTGTCGATAGCTTCTTCGACATCACCTACCGGATCGACTTCGAGGGCTGCCCCGGCAGCGTGCTCGACGGTCTCTCCGGTTCGACGACGGGCACGCTTCATATGGAGACGGGGGCGGCGCCCAATTGCGTCGGAACCTGTCCGGAAGGGGAGCAGTGCAACGAGACCCGCACTGTCGACCCTGTCACTGGGGTGATTGACCTCTGCTGCAGTTGCGAACCTGTAGTGATCAATGAGCCGCAGACGCCCTCTGATCCCGTGCACGCGGCGCGCAAGCACCGTCACCTTTCGGTGGATGTGAGCACGAACAGTGGTGGCGGTCGAGATACGTCTGCGTTGACCGTCGGATACAGGGTGGAACTCACGTCGATGAAGCGTTGTGCGTTGGATCTCACTCGGCCGTGCACGGTCGACTCCGATTGCGACTCAGGTGCGACGGGCCCGTGCGTCGAGCATCCAGACGTGGGCGGCGTATGGTGGGTCCAGGCGCACGAGGAGCAGCCTCTGGGATGTCTGCCGAAGCGATGCGACGCGTGGAACGGCGCGCCCTGCACGAGTGATGCGGACTGCGGGGGAGCTCCGGGTTCGTGTTCCAACTACTGCGGTCCGACGGACCAATTCGCCCGGGTCGACGTTACACCGTTCTTCAGCGACTGGAGCGATCCGCGCTTCCCGCTTACGGTGCTTCATATAACCGACTGTGAGATCACGCCGATTGCGACGTATGAGATCCGCGCGTGTCTGCCGCCGGGGGTCATTTGCAGCAGTCCGCTCGTGGCTTCCACGACGCTGCAGTCGTTCCTGGCGCCTGGATTCCGTGGGAACTACGGCGACATGGTCGGCCCCGTGGATGATATTACGTTGGAGTTCACGCCACCGGATGGCTTCACTAACGTGGTCGATCTGGGTGGCTATCTGTTGACCAAACAGAATTACGGTACGTCGAACAAGCCTCAGGCGCACCCGACCTGGCCCGATCTACACGGGCTCGGCGAGCAACCCGCCCCGAATGGGAACCCGCCTAATTACATTCTCAACGTGGCGGACCTGGCGGTGTTGAAGAAGGCGCTCATTGGTGACAAGTGGACCGACGATCCGGGCAATCTGACACCGGGTCAGTGTCCGTAGTGTAACGTTAGCTAAGGGCAGGGGCGGGCTCTGTTGAGCTCGCCCCTGCCCGTTTTGTTTTGCCTCTTCCTCGCACGGGCGTAGGACGACGTGTTTTTTCGCCCGCCTGCGTGCTCCCAGACCTTCCATTGTGCGCTCTTCCGCGTGGAACCCTGCCGGTGTGCTGCTGCTTGCGGGACCTTGGCCGGGCTCGATAGGAACTCCCGCCGAACCGCGCAGCTCCTCCCCGGGTCCGTGACAGAATCGGCGGGGCGCGATCCGAGCCCGGAGCGCGAGCGACGGGTACATCATCATGACGCCTACGAGCCCAAGTCGTTCCGAATCCACGTGGTTGGGTGCTCTCGCACGTACCCCGCGCCGGTGCTTGGGACTCGGATCCGACACCACGATCGCCAGGAGACCCTGGGCGACGCCGCCTGAACTGTCACGCGCAGCTCCTCCCCTTCCTCCCGTCTTGCAGACGGGCGAGCGACTGGTGTTCAGGTGATGTGCATGAGCCGGGTCTGTTATATGTAGCTACGGTGGCGGCGGGAGGTGCGGCGCGGTATCGTCCCGGACGAAAGGAGTCAAGGCAGATGTCGACGTTGATCCAGGGCGTGCTTAGTGGGGCGGATGAGGCAATCGGAAACACCCCGTTGATCGAGCTTCAGCGGCTTTGTGCTGATGTTGACGGTACCATACTTGCGAAGTGTGAGTTTCTGAATCCCGGAGGCAGCAAGAAGGATCGCATCGCGCGGCAGATGATCGACGATGCCGAGGCGCGGGGGCTGCTTGAACCGGGACAAACCGTAGTCGAGGTCACCAGCGGCAACACGGGCTGCGGGCTGGCGATTGTGTGCGCGGTTCGGGGCTATCACTTCGTCTCGGTTATGTCCAAGGCCAATAGTATCGAGCGTGCCAGGATGATGCGTGTGTTGGGAGCTGAGGTTCTCCTCGTTGATCAGGCGCCCGAGTCGCCCACAGGGCAGGTAAGTCCGAGAGACCTTGAACTTGTCGAACTGGCTGCAGAGGAATACGTCGAAAAACACGGCGCAGTGCGCGTTGATCAGTTTCACTGGGAGAGCAACAAGCGTGCGCATTACTGGGGTACGGGCCGGGAAATCTGGGAGCAGACCGGCGGTGAGCTGGACGCGTTCGTGGAGTTCGTGGGCACAGGCGGCACGTTCGCCGGCGTGACGGCTTCGCTCAAGGAGCATAACTCCGACATACGCTGTTATATCGTGGAACCCGCCAGCGCGTCGTACTTCGGGTGCCGTGAGTATCTCGGCCCTCATCGCATCGCCGGTGGAGGATACGCCCGGGAACTTGATCTGGTCGATCATTCGTTGGTAGAGGATTACATATCGATAGACGATCGTACTGCCATGCACATGGCACGGCAGCTCGCGGCGCGCGAGGGGCTCTTCGTAGGAACGTCGTCTGGTGCTAACGCAGCTGCGGCAGTGCAACTACTGCGGAAAAGAGAGCGAGGCTCTCGGATCGTGGTTGTGCTGACCGACACCGGGCTCAAGTACCTGAGCACACCATTGTTCGACGTGTGATGCTGCCACCATCAGGTGGATCATGCCTCTTGTGTGGGCGCATCGTAAGCCCGTAAGCAGCCCAGGCGGAGACTCCCTTTTGCCCGGCGACCGGGTGGGCTCCGGCAACGGTTGTGACGTGGGGATTGATTGAGGGCGGGCGCACGAGTATTCTGTCTGCCAGAGTGTTGCGCCGTAAGCTGGTCATCTTGCCGGGCGTCGTCTTCCTTGCAGTGTGTGCGGGTCTTTGGTTTTACTGGCTGGGCCGGGTGCGCTGGATGGACCGCGATGAAGGCATGTACGGTCTGGCTGCGGAACTTCTCACCCAGGGCCTTCACCCATGGCGAGACTTTCTCTACCCCCAGGCGCCGCTCTATCCATACATACTATCGTCTGCCAACAGCGATCTGCTGGGCTTGAGGTCGGTGTCCGCGGTTTTCGGCGCGGTCATGGTGGGGGTATTGGCATGGTTCTGGTGCCACCGCCGGTCCGTCACCGCTGCGGTTTGGGGCAGCCTC
>JBHHXS010000020.1:0-21569 GCA_046757145.1 Phycisphaerae bacterium
ACACCCGGACGGGCCCACCAGTACGACGAACTCCCGCTCCGCGATAGAGAGGTTGAGCCCGTCGACCGCTAATACGACTCCCCGCTTAGCCTTGAAGATCTTGGTAACGTTCTCAAGAGTAACAGTTGCCATGCGGTGTATCTCTTCAAATGCGGTCAAGCCGAGCGTGAGCCGGCCCGCCCGTTGGGTTGTATCGAACCGACGCGTGGATTTCAACGTGCCCGTGCCGTGCATGCTTGAGGATTGCAGCGGCGGGTTGTGCGGCGCAGGGCGATGTGTCTCCCCCTTCGGCGGACACCGGCCGGTTCGGGAGCCTGTACAGCGGCTAGGACCTACGGTTGAACTCTCACGCCACAAGGGTTAGTGTAAAGTCTCGACAGGAGCGCGGGCAGTCGAGCGCCGTAGGTGGATGCGGGAACTCAGCAGATGGGGCTTGATACGTACGACGTAGCGATCATCGGGGCGGGTCCGGCAGGGGCATGCGCCGCGATCATGCTAGCCCAGCAGGAGCGCTCGGTCGCCCTGATAGAGCGAGACACCTACCCGCGAAAGACGCGTCTGTTTGGTTGGCTCAACGTGCGAGCAACAGACCTTCTAACAAAGATGGGAGTTGCGACCAAAGGGCTGCTTACGGAACGGATCAAAGAGGTCGTCTTCCACAATGCCGACTTCTCCAAGCGCGTCAAGCCTAATCTCACGGAGTCACCGGGGTATCTCGTCGACCTCGGGGTGCTCGACAACGCCCTCGTGGCACGGGCAGTAGACTGCGGGGTTACGCTCCTGAATGGCTGCGAGGCGGTAGATGTGGACCTTGCAGAGTCGTCGGCCACGGTGCGGCTTCGCGATGGGCGTGACGTAAAGAGCAGGCTGCTTTTGCTGGCCTTAGGCGGCGGCTCAACGTTGGCTGAGCGCGCCGGCTTCCCACGACTGGCACGAGAGCAGGCGGCCTGGAGCGCAGTCGTCGAAGAGTCGCTGAAGGGCGCCAGCGGCAACGTCCCGCGCGTGGGCATAGTGCTTGGACTGGGGAATGCTGAGAGCTTCGGCTTGTACTGCGTCTCCAAGAGCCGAATCTCCGTTGCCGTCAACTGGAACCGGGAGCGAGGTACAACGGTGACCGCCCTTGAGCACCTTTGCAGATCGGGGTTTGATCATGATGCCATTCCGATCGATCTTTCGAGGAAAGCAGCTCAGGGTAAACCCATACGCAGCCCCACTTCCATCGCGCTTGATCTTGAGTCTCACGTCGGCAAGCACACCCTGCTGATAGGTGATGCGGGCGGGTTCGTCTCCGCTTTAAGTAACGAGGGTGTGTTCCCCGCGATGTGGTCGGCGCAGATTGCCGCCGAGATCACCCGCACGGCCCTGGACAGCGTTCACTCACAAGACGCGCTGATGAAGTTTGATTCCGAGTGGCGGATTCAGATGGCGGACTACTTGCGGCCGCCAAACACCGATAATCAGTTTCTACTGCCGCTGATCTTCTCGAACCAACCGATGGCTGACCGTATGGCAGCGGCGTTCTTTTGGGGCGAGAACATCTGAGCCGTCGCATGCGATTGGCTCACCGCCCGTGCCGGCGAGCTGCGCAGGCACGGTTATATCGCAGCAGCTCTATCACATCCGGACTCAACAGACAATCAGGGTTAGTGCTCGATCCGATCGACTTTGACGTGCAGGTAGCGCTGCCGGTGGCCCCGTTTGCGAGCGGAGTTCTTGCGCCGGCGGAAAGTGTGTACCGTGATCTTGTCTCCTTTGACCTCACGCAATACGGTTGCGGTAACCTTTGCGCCTTCGACGATCGGTGTACCGATCTTAGGGCCCTCTTCCAGGTCGCCCACCATCAGCACGCGATCGAAGCATATGGTCCCGGAGTCGTCCGGAATCTCCCGTCGCTCGATCTCGAAGGTGAGACCTTCCTCAACGCAGTATTGGTGTCCACCGTTGCTAATCACAGCGTACATCGACCTACTCCGCCGGTGGCGCCACTGTCCAAAGACAAGCTGGAGTGCGCTACCGCAGGCAAAACGAGCGCCGCACATGCTTTTGGCTCGTCCCAGGCAACGCCGCCGGAGCATGTAGTCTCGTACGTTCGGCGGAGGACGTCAAGCCCCGGCGAAGCAGCCCTACGGCAGGTCGACACGCGGACAGGTGCGACGAAGTCAGGCGATACGCCCCCGCGCATGCCGCGCATAGTAAAGTGTAATGCCGCCGTGATGGCGACGAAGGACACCAGCGCAGAGCCACCGACGGCTTCTCGATCGCGCTCAATAACGGGTACTACACGTGCACCGGCGTCCGAAACAACGACCGGCGTCGCAGCGTAACGTCACACCTTAATAAATCATGCCTATATCAACTCTGCGGCTTGGTCGTAGTTGTCCGATAAGAGGAGGAGACACATGGTCGATTGCTTGGCGCATCCGGCGCTCAGCGGGCTATCTAAGCAGGCTGCCCCAAGCGCTGAGGTTGTAGGGCAACCGAAACACCGGCGGTGATCAAGGTTGAGCGTGCGCCATTGACAAGGTAGCGCCGTTGCGAAGAATGCCACGCAGTCCGCCCCTGCGCTCGCCGCAAGGTAGCGTGCGGTTGTGCGTGTTTTGAGTGATCTTGTGTAAGGGTAGCGTGCCGACGCCCGCATCGACGACTGGGCACACCGGGACGCGCCACGTGCGGTACGCGGGAGCTGGAGTCCTGCTGGATGGCCTGCCAACCTGAGCTCGGGCAGGCGTCGATGAACTGAGTCGCCGCCGACCGACATGAGGATACCAACGGGTACGAACGTGTTTACGGAACGTCTGCGCCGAACCATCAACCTGATAGTCGCGCTGGTGATACTATCGTCGAGCGCGCTGCTCATGGGCTGGCTGATCAAGACCAAACCCCCGCCTTCCGCGCACCAGGCGCGCAAGACGGTGCCATCGGTAGCAGTGGCCAGGCTGGAGCCGCGAACCGAAACGGCTCCGGTGGTGGGCTACGGCACCGTGCGGCCTAAGAATCAGATCAAGGTCGTGCCTCAAGTCAGCGGTAAGCTCGTGTACACGCATGAGGACCTTGCGCCGGGCAGGATAATCGCGAGCGGGGAGGTACTGTTTGAAATCGAGCCGACGGTCTACGAAGCTCGGGTTCGCCAGGCTGAGGCGGAGATCCGTGGGTTGGAAGCGACGTTGGGGCGCCACGACCAGTTGATGGAGAACCTCGATGCGCGTATCGCCAACGCGTTGCAGATGCTCGCAATTGAAGAGCAGGATTATCTGACATCGAAGCGTCTTTTCGAGATCGACAAAGTAGGCACGCAGCGTGATGTTGATCTGGTTCACCAGAAGTATCTGCAGCAGAAGGACGTTGTAGTTCAGCTACGCAACGAACGGGCGATGTCGC
Source organism: Phycisphaerae bacterium (assembly GCA_046757145.1). GTDB lineage: Bacteria > Planctomycetota > Phycisphaerae > UBA1845 > UBA1845. The sequence goes on from JBHHXS010000020.1 coordinate 3,379, forward strand.
CTCATCTGAAACTTGAGACGCAGGCTCAACTCGACGCCGCCCGCGCCAGGTTGAGTCAGGCTCAGCACGATCTTGCGAGCACGAAGATATCCTGCCCGTTCAAGGCGCGGATCGAGACTGTGAGCGCCTACACGGCCCAGGTCGTTACCGCACACTTCTCTATCGCCACGTTAACCGATATGGAGGCGTTTGAGATCTCGGTGGGCATCGACCCGCGCGATCTTCGCTGGCTCGCGCGGAGCGTGCGCCCTGAAGCACTTGAAGAAGAGACGGACGCTTCGCGGCCTGAGGTCAAGGTAGCGTGGTCGCTGCCGGGGAGGCAATTCAGCTGGCGCGGTCACGTATCGCGGTTTGAGCGTGTGGACGAGGCGACTCGTACGGCGCGGATGGTGGTCGAGATCCGTGATGTTGACATGGTTGCACACGCGGATACCGATGAAGCAGGCCCAAGCCCCGCGCTTTCAATAGGCATGCATTGCCGGGCGGAGCTGCCCGCGGAGCCGCTGGTGGACGCTCTCATGATCCCCAGGCATGCAATCTACGATGATCGCTGGGTGTACGTTTTCGAACCGGACGCTCCGTCTCCCGACGGGCAAAGTGGGCGACTTGGCCGGCGCGAGGTCACCGTGTTCCGAACCGTCAACGAGGAAGTCCTGGTTGACTACGACGGACGTGACAGCACCAAGGTGTGTGGTTTGACGCAGGGCGATCTGGTCGTTGTCTCCCCGCTGGTGAAGCCGGTAGTGGGGATGCGTGTGTCGCTGCGGAACATCGATGCCGCGCTCGGCGTGGAGACGACGGCATCAGCGTATGCCCCTGGTGAGGCCTACGCCCGCGTGATGCCGGCGCCGGCAATCGCCGATCCGCAGGCTCTGCCCGTGATGCGCGTGATTCCTTGACCCCTGTCGCCGTCGATGTGCAGGGGAGCGCCTCTGTGATACCATCTCCTGCCATGACGCAGGACGGCGCCTTCCATGTCGTGGTGTTCACCGACACGTTTTTCGAGACCAACGGAGTCGGGTCGTATTACAAGACGCTGCTGAATTGGTGTCGGCACAACAGCGGCATGTACGTGACCATCGTCTGTCCGGCCCGAGACGACCAGATAGTGGGCAGGATCGGCAACAACGTCGTGCCCGTCCACCCACGGGGTCAGTTCAGGAACCCGTTTTACAGGGATCTAACGCTCGGGCTGTACTCCTTGCCTCAGCTCCGAGCGATTGTGGAGCGCCTAAGCGGGCCTAAGGTAATCCACATAGCAACATCGGGCCCGCTGGGTGTTGCCGGTGCGAAGCTGGCACGATTGATGAAGTTGAACAGCGTCGGCTGCTACCACACCGACCTGCAGAAGTGCGCCCGCCTGTACGGCGCCAGCATGCTGCACCGCCCGGGAGGTTGGGTTGGGGCGAAGATCGGGCGCTACTTCGACAGACACGCCTACGAGCGCTGCCGGGCGATTTGCGTCCCCGCGGAGTCCGCAGCAGAGACACCCCGAACATACTTTCAGGGCGAAATCGCTGTCATACCCAATCCGATCGACCTGGATCACTTCACGCCCGGCGCCGACAGGTGTGGGGAATTCCGCGAGCGGTACAACCATGACGGGAAAATACTGGTTGTTGTGGTCGGGCGCGTCGCTAGAGAGAAGAACCTGGACCTGGTCTGCAACCACTTAAGCGGTGATCCGCGGATCAACACGGTCTTCGTAGGTGACGGGCCTTACAGTTGGCATCTCAGGCGTCGGTGGAACGCCACGGTGACCGGCTTTCTCGCGGGGGATGAGCTCCGTAGCGCATACCAGCAGGCGGATGTGTTCGTGCAGCTTTCAGTGGCAGAGACGTTCGGTCTGACATTGGTCGAGGCGATGGCCTCAGGCCTCCCCGCCGTCGTTCTGCGCTCTCGCGGGTTTGCAGACAGCATTCCTCCCGGCAACGGTGTCGAGGTGATTGAGGAGCACGAGGTTGCAACTCTAGCTGACCGTTGTGTCGCGCTGGTCTCCGACGCGGAGAGACATCGAGAGTATTCGCGGCGGGCCCGCGCCTTTGTGGGACGGATAAGCGCGGATCGCGTTCTACCCAGGTTCATGGAGTTCCACCGTTCGTTTGCCAGGTAACAGCTACAGTTGTGCGCCGATTATGAGTGCACGGTTTGTCACTACTATGCGCGACAGTCTGACAGCGCCGTGGCAGAGGCCGGCGCGAGGACGCGCCTTGCGCGGTGTCTTGTCATGCTGTGAACGGTTTCGGCGCAATTGTCCGGCGTCACTGGTCCTGTTCGCCTCAAGGTGAAGAGGCTGCTGTGCAAAGCGGGATAGGTTTGGGATTCATGGCTCGACGAGCGTGAAGCGGACACCGACGCCACGACGCCCTGATGTTTGAGTCCCCCGGATTCTTCCGGGATTGACGGAGCGCTACCGTGCTGCGTAACCTGATTACCGCTTGCGCGCGCAACCCCGTGTTTGCGAACCTCCTGGCCGGGGGTCTGCTGGTCGCCGGAGCCGTCGCAACGCTGCAGTTGTCTCGAGAGACGTTTCCCGAGACGGCTGTTGACTACGTGGTTGTGGCCGTTCCCTACCCAGGTGCCAACCCCGAGGATGTTGAGTTGAGCGTCTGCGCCAAGATCGAGCAGGCGATTGAAGGCATCCCGGGCGTTGGGGAGATCGCCTCGCTATCCTCCGACGACTCCGGGCAGGTTGTGGCTGAGTTCAACCCGTCGATCACTCCGACGCAGGAGGTGCTCAGACAAATCCAGGACAGGGTCAACTCGATCACGACATTTCCCAAAGAGAGTGAACGACCTATTGTGAATGAGCTCCTGGTGCGCAACCGGGTGATCAACGTCGGTGTCCATGGGCGTGCCCCGGAGCGAACGATCAAGTACGTAGCTGAGGAGCTTCGACGCAACCTTCTCGCACATCCGGGCGTGTCGCAGGTGAGTCTTTCCGGCGTGCGCGATTACGAGATCTCGATCCAGTTGGCGGAAGATACTCTTGCTCGATACGGGCTGACACTCCAGCAGGTCATCAGTGCCGTCGCCGAGGGGAGTTTGGACTTGCCGGCCGGGACCGTCAGAACGCAGTCGGAGGAGATAACCGTTCGAACGATCGGGCAGCGTTACACCGCGCGGGACTTTGAGGATATCCCTGTCATTTCGCGTGCTGATGGTACGCTGATCCGGCTTGGGCAACTCGCTCAGGTGCGCGACACATTTGAAGAGACACCCGTGTTCGGGCGCATCAACGGTCAGCCCGGGGCGATGCTCAGCGTGTCCAAGACGGGCAAGGAAGACATAAGCGAGGTGGCCGCCATCGTTCGCGAGCTCGTGGCTGACGCCCGTGGCGAAGTACCCGAGGGGATCGAGCTGTCGATCTGGGGCGACGCATCGCGGGACGTAAACGCCCGGCTGGCGATGCTGGTGCGTAACGGGTTGTACGGGATGGCCCTGGTCGTCGTGTGTCTCTTGCTGTTCATGGACTTGCCTTCGGCTCTTGCAGTTTCGCTTGGGATTCCGGTGTCGTTCGCCGGGGCGCTGACCGCCATCGCGTTGACCGGTGGCACAATGAACATGATAAGCCTGCTCGGCCTGCTGATGGCAACGGGCCTGATCGTCGACGACGCGATCGTCATAGCCGAAAGCGTGCGTGCCGCCGCCCGGACAGGGCTGGAACCCAGCCTAGCGGCAGTCGAGGGCACTCGACAGGTGGCGCTGCCGGTGCTGACTTCGTCGGCGACCACCATTGTGGCGTTTGTGCCCTTGATGTACGTCGAGGGAGTAATGGGGAAGCTGATTTATATTCTGCCCGTAGTCGTGATCGCGGGGATCGTCGCGTCGGGGGTGGAGGCATTTGCGATTCTGCCCGCGCACCTCAACGAATGGACCACGGACCCGCGTGCGGGACGGCATGGGCGGTGGCGGAAGGACGTGCGGGCGAGGCTTGATTCGTGGATCGACGGCATCATCTTGAACGTGTACAGACCTTGGCAGCGATGGATGCTTCGCTCACGTGGGATCGTGCTAAGTGCGTCGATGGCAGCGGTCCTCGTATGTGCGGGCCTGGTCCTCGGCGGCCGCACGCCTTTCATCCTGTTCCCCAAGATCGACAGCAACGCGGTGCGCGCCCGTGTGCGCTTCCCGGAGGGTACGCCGGTCGCGGTGACGCAAGCAGCAGTAGCCCGCATGGAACAGGCCGCATTCGCCCTGAACGACGACCCGGAGCTGAAACCGAAAGCCGAGGGCAAGCTTGTCACGCAGGTTTACGGCGTGGTTGGCGAATGGGCCGACTTCGTGCCGAAGCGTGGGAGCTCGTTGGGCGAAGTGTCGATTGAGCTGATGCCTGCTGAGGATCGGCGTGTCGACGTCGCCAAGATAATCGAGCGTTGGCGCGACGGCGTCGGGACCTTCCCTGATGCTGTCTCAATGATCATTACGCGCCGGCAACTGGGCCCGACCGACAAACCCATAGAGATACGGTTGCTCGGCGAGGACCTCGAGGAGCTGCGTCGGGCAGCGGATGAGGTCGGCGCCAAGCTTGCGACCTTCGACGGTGTGTTCGACATCGACGACGATCTAGCCGCCGGGAAGCGCGAGCTGCGCGTGTCGCTAAAGCCTCGCGCAAGCACCCTGGGCCTCACGGTGGCGGAGCTGGCCTCTCAGCTCCGCCAGGGGCTGTACGGAGGAGAGGCCGTACGCCTGCAACGTGGACTCGATGAGATACGGGTTGTCGTCAGCTACGTGGACGCTGACCGGCGAAGTCTGAGTGCCATTGAGAATCTGCGGATCAGAACGCGCAGCGGAGCGGAAATCCCATTCCCCGAGGTGGCGGAAACCACGCTAGTTCGGGGGTACTCGACGATCATGCGACAAGAGGGCAAGCGGCGCGTGCGGATTCAGGCGGACGTCGACGAGCGCTTCGCCAATGCGGAGCGCATCGTACGGGAGATGACCGCGACGTTCCTCCCCGATCTTGGCAAGCGCTTCCCCGGGGTTACTTATCGGATTGACGGCCAGCGACGACGGATAAACGAATCGATGCGCAGCCTGGTTCGTGCATCCACGGTCGCCGCTGCCATCATGTTCGGGCTTTTGGGCACGGTTCTGAGGTCGTACGCTCAGCCGCTCATAATCATGGCAGCGATCCCGTTGGGTATGGTCGGCGCGGTCCTGGGGCACGGAGCTATGGGGTACGAACTTACGCTGATGAGCGTTTTCGGCATGGTGGCCTTGGCGGGCATCGTCGTCAACGATTCACTGGTCCTGGTAGATCGCGTAAACCAGAATATGCTGGCCGGAGCCAACGTATTCGAGGCGCTGACCCGGGCGGGAGAGGCACGGTTTCGGGCTGTCGTCCTGACGACGGTGACGACTGTCGCGGGGCTGCTTCCGCTCCTGACGGAGAGGAGCTCGCAGGCGCAAAGTCTGATTCCCATGGCGATCTCACTTGCGTTCGGTTTGATGTTCGCTACGGCATTGACGCTGTTCATCGTTCCTGTTCTTTTCCTGGTGGTCAATGACGTCAAGCGTTTCGTCCACTGGCTTATACATGGCGGTGCCTATCCAGCACCGGAGCTCGTCGAGCAGGCTGCTCGGGAGTTTGCCTCCCGTGGGCCCGCTGCAGACGACCGGACGACATAACGGCTTGGCCCGGGCAAACGACGATGCGCGACTACGCCTCATCGTTCCGAGCCGGCAGCGCCAGCGACCGGTGCACGACCCCCCGCGTTTGTGTCCGAGGGTCTTCTCCGTGGCGCTGGATCGAGCACAGGTATTCATGCAGTCGGAAAGCAAGACATGTTGGTAAAGCAGATACTCTCTCCAGGCTCCGCAGAACCACACGTCGCTCCTTTCGTCCGCGCCGCCGGAGCAGCGTCCAGGCAACGGTCGCGTGGAGGGGGTGCGCGCCGCGTGTCGCTGCGGTTCGCCCTTGCACGGTGTTTGGCTTTGCTCGCCTTGCTGGCCGGTGAGCAGTGTGCGGCGCCGCTGGACAGCATCGATGCGATGCTTGAGCGTCATCAGCGGGCCCTGCGGAAGCTTCCGGAGCAGGAGCGTTCTCGGCTCATGCCCTACGGGCGCACGGTGTCTACAACCGAGGCGGATGACCTGTTGCCGGACGCCTTTCTCACCCTTGAGGCCGCCCGCGCGATCGCCATCCGCGCCAATCCGGACATTCACGCCGCTCAGGCGCGGCTTGAACGGGCAACGTGGCGCATCGCGGAAGCTCGCGCTCGCTACTTCCCCAAGCTCGTGTTCTCACACAATACGACGCGCACGTTTTACACGCCTGCGAGCCGGAACCGGTTGAATACGCTGTTGCAGCCGGCGCTGCCCGCCCCGACCGACATCGAGACGGGCAATGCGGTGCTCACCACGCTGCTCAACGCGCTACGAAGACCTCTGTTCGGCCCGGACCAGCCGTCAGGCCTTCGAAGCTCGTTCGGCGAACATTCTACGGCTTTCACAGCAAGCTGGACGCTGTTTGACGGGTTTGCACGTGAGGCGCAGCTCCTGGCTGCCAAACATCTCCAGGAGGCATCGCTCTCCGCACTCGTGGATGTCGAGCGTCTTCTCGTTCAGGCGGTAGATGCCGCGTACTACCAGACACAGCTTGCCAAGGAACAGCTACGGATCGCCCGGGCTGATAGAGTCTTCAGTCAAGAACAACTTGAGGAGACGGAGAAGCTCCGGGCAGCGGGGCGGGCAACCAAGGTGGATGTCGACAACTTTCGTGTCCGCGTGTTGGCGGCACAGGCTGACGTCGCTGTCGCCGAGGGCGCCTGGGAGACGGGGCGCACGGTGTTGGCGGAGTTGATGGGGCTTAGCCTGGGAACGCTGCCGAACGATCTCGAGCTCGCCGCACTGGAGGAGGAGACTCCGCAAGAGCTGGCCAGCGTGGACCCTACGGTGTGGCTTGATCGGGCGATGAGGAATAGGCCCGACGTCAGGCAGCTGGAAGCGTTGTTGAGGAGCCAGGATGAGAATGTCAGAGCTGCGCACGCCCCGTTCCTGCCTTCCGTAGCTATCAGCGGTTCTTGGGGGTTCGATCGTTCGTCGAACCTTCGGTACACGGTGGACGATCAGTCCGCTGCCGTCGTACTCGAGTTTCAATGGGAACTGTTCTCAGGCGGCGGTCGGCCCGCCCGTGTTCTGCAGGCCGAAAGCGCGCGGGCTGAGACGGCAGCGGAGCTGAATCGAACCCGCCTGCGGGTTCATTCCGAGGTGCGTCAGGCGGTGATCGACGTAAGAAACACGCAACAGCAGATCGGCCTTCGGGATGAGGCGTTGCGTACAGCGCGCGAGAACCGCCGCATCGTCCAGGCCGGCTACGTGGCAGGCAGGGACACTCTGACACGTCTTAACGAGGCCCAGCGGGATTACATTACAGCTGACGCCGATCTGGTCCTGGCACGGATCCGCCTTAGACAAGCCTGGAGCGACCTGCACGCGGCCGCCGCTACTTATCGCGAGGCCACCGATCCGGCACGCGAGCCCGTCGACTCAGGGCAAGGATCGGAAGGTGCGCTCCCAGCGAGGTAGGTAGTACCTGCGAGAGTCGACCGAGAAGAGCACCGCGGTAGCGCGCCCGACGATCAGGTCGCGGTGAACGGATCCGAACCAGCGCGAATCGCGGCTGTTGTCGCGGTTGTCGCCCAGCAAGAAGTAGCTGTCGGGAGGAACCTGCACCGGGCCATAGTCTTGCCGGGGTGAGTGACGCACGGACAGCATCATGGGATGCAGGCGCCCGCTGAGCATCTCGCGGGCTAAGAGATGACCGGAGCGAGTTGCCTGTGGGATGCCTTTCATTGTCTCGTCATCGAGCTGTTGGTACCTAGCTGCCATATCGTTGACGTAGACGCGGTGGTTGCGCAGCTCGATCGTGTCCCCCGGCAGGCCGATCACGCGTTTTACCATGCGTGTGCCGTCATGCGGCGCGAAGAAAACCACAATGTCCCCGCGTTGCGGCCCATCCCGCTCAATGAGCCGCCATGATGTGAAAGGCATCCTGAGCCCGTACGCCAGTTTGTTCACGAAAATACGGTCACCCTCGACGATGGTGGGCTTCATCGAACCCGTCGGGACATCATTCCAATCGGCGACGGCCGAACGAAACGAACAACACACTACGACTACGACCAGCGCCGGCTTCACCCACTCACGCCAAGTCCTGTGCAACCGCGCCGTCCAATCGACTTGAGCTGTTCTCCGTTCCGTCTGCCGTTTCATGATCGCGCCTCCATCGGTGTGTCCATTGCTACGTGTATCGGCGCGTGGTAGTTCGGTATGGATGACTGAAACTGTCCCGAGCGCGAGGACGCTGACGAGCAGAACCGAACGGAGGTAGGGGGCGGCAGACGCGGATAGGCTGGCAGCAATGCACTCCCGCTTTGCGCAGGACGGTGCATACAGATCTGATTACAGAAGTTATGCGAATCGTCCTGCCATGGTTGACGAGTCAAGCGGCTCATTCCGACTCATGGCAAACAGCATGTACAGCCGATAAAGACGCCGTAGTTACGCACGGTTCGTCCCACGGCGGGGCAGGACCTTAGAAATGACTCTGTGGAGGTGTGTGAAATGTCCTTGTGGCTTTGGCTCGTAGGGGCAGGTGCAGCGGTTTGGATGTTGTTCTTTGGCGGAATGTCGATGTTTGGTGGGACCACGTAGACGAGAGTCGCAACGGTCGCACATACGCGATTGTCCATTCGATTGAACTCCACCCCGCCCGCATATCGTGTTTAGGCTCGATGTGTGGGCGGGTGCTGTTTTTCGCTGCGTGCGTATTCGTTACGGTCCTACGCGCTTGCCCGCTATGAACACGTGCTTGATGTGGTGCGGGCGGAGGGTGTATAGCAGAGCAGAAACCTGCTGGTCGGTGTCGATATCGCGAATCCAACCTTCCGGACACACCACCAGGCAGTCCGCCTGATAGCCAGGCGAGATCACTCCAAGTCGATCACCCATACCCAGTGCGTCGGCAGCACCCTTGGTTAGAAGCCACCACGCTTCAGCGGGTTGCGGCGTTGGGTAGGCCCCCCTCGGCAGGGCATGCACTTTAAGTGTCTTGGCGGTTTGTAGACAGGCTACCGCGACCTGGGGCATGAAGGGCTCATGGCCCGCAGCGATACTGCTGCCTAGGGCAAGGGGAACGCCCGCGTTGCGGTGTGCGACGTAGTCCATGAGCCCGCTTTCGAGAAACAGATTAGCGGTCGGGCAGTGAATTACCGCTGTGCGTGTCTCTGCGACGCATTTGCGTTGCGGCTCACTGAGGCAGACCCCGTGCCCGAGCAAGGTGCGCGCGGTCAGCAAGCCCATCGCGGAGAATACATCCACATCGTCAAAGTGCTCGGGGAAACGCTCGCGCACTGCGGATTCTTCCGCGGGCGATTCGGCCACGTGTGTTTGGATGTAGCACTTCACCATTTCGGCAAGGGCTACGGCCCCGCGCATCAACTCCTCAGAGCAAGAGGTGGCCATCCGCGGGCAGAACGCGTACTGAATCAGGCCGTCATGGGTCCCGTGCCACTTTGCGGCGAGCTCACGTGACTCGTCGAGCGCCCGGTCCGCCGGTCCTAACAAGTCGTCCGGGCATCCGACATCGTTTAGCATCATGCCGTAGATGACTCGGAAGCCGCGGCGGTCGAATACGGAAAACACGCGGTCTGTGGCCTTCTTGAAAGGGCTGCCGAAAGCCGCGGCCATCGTCGTACCATGAGCTAGGAGTCCCGACACGCAATCCTCAGCCAAACGGGCTGCGACGTCAGGATTGTGGAAGCGCCTCTCAGCGGGGAATACGACCTCGTGTAGCCATTCGAAAAGAGGCAGCCCGTCGATGCCCAGCCTGTCCCATTGCGGCAGGTGCAGGTGGGCGTCTATGAACCCGGGGAGGATCCACGCGGTGTCATCGCCCAGCACGTCGTCCTTCGGGGCCTTTCCCGTGCCTACCTCAGCGATTGTGCCGTCATCCGCTATGCGCACGACAGAGCCCGGCGTAACCTCACAGGCCCCCGGGGAACGGGGATTAAGCAGCGTGCCGTAGAGCGTCAACATGACGATACCCGGATAACCTCCGCTTCAGGCAAACAGAGCGGAGCGCAACGTTTCAAGCCTGATCCTGCGCACAGCAACCCCAGCAGTCCGTAGCAGTCCGTAGCCAGAGGGCCTGCTGCGGACGGCACTCTATCGCCGTCCGCACGTTCCGGCAAGCTACTTGACGCTGGCCCGGACAGGCATTACCGTCCGAGCAATCCCGTAACGCACAACCAAGATCCAAAAGGAGTGACTCGTTGTCATACAACTGCATCGTCTGCGTGAAGCAGGTGCCCGACACGTCCCGCATCACGGGGGAGGCGATGAAGACTGACGGGACGGTGAATCGTGCGGCCCTGCCTGCGGTGTTCAACCCCGATGACCTGCACGCGCTTGAGGCGGCGCTGGCTATTCGAGAGCGCTTCGGTGGAACAGTTACCGCTGTGACCATGGGGCCCGTAGGTGCGGCAGAAGTGCTCCGGGAGTGTCTCTACCGCGGTGCCGACAGAACCCTCATTGTGAATGACCGCCGGGCCGCGGCAAGCGATACGCTGGCGACGAGCTATATTCTGAGTCGGACCATAGCGAAGCTGGGGTCTTACGATATCGTGCTGTGCGGGAGGCAGGCGATAGACGGGGACACCGCCCAGGTAGGCCCGCAGCTCGCGGAGAAGCTCGGGTTGGTCCAGGTCACCTGTTTCGAGCGGATTCTCGAGCTTTCGGATCGCCGGGTGCGCGTACGGCGGAGCGTGGGGAACGGTTGGGAGGTGCTCGAGGCGAGGCTCCCGCTGTTACTCACGGTGCTCGATACCGCCAACGAACCGAGGCCGGCGTCCGCAAAGCGCATGATGCGCTATAAGCGCGCCCGCAGCATGGGTGAAATCGCTCGCGAGGTAGCCGCTGCGATGCCTGACGCTTGCGATGAGGAGCGTGAAGCTGAGCGGGGTAGCAGGCTCGAGGCGCTTAGAATGAAGGGCCTGCTCATCGAGCAGTGGAATCTTGATGATATCGAGGCGGATCTCCAGTGGTGCGGCCTGTCCGGCTCGCCCACCAAGGTCCACCGCGTGCAGTCAATTGTTCTAACGAGAGAGGGGTACGAGGAGGTATCTGCTACGGAAGAAGGCATACACAAGATGGTTCACGAGCTTATCGTGGACCATACGCTGGGATGAGCATGATCGAACCGAATCGGCGGGGCGAGGTCTGGGTTTTCGCGGAGCAGGAGGATGGAACGCTCAACGACGTCGCCTTGGAGTTGTGCGGCAAGGCGGGCGAGCTTGCCGGCAGGCTTGGCGTGTCCATGGGTGCGGTGCTGGCGGGATGGAACGTCCGGGAACTGTCCTACCGCCTTATCGCGCTCGGCGCCGACAAGGTCTACTACGTCCACGACGCGCACCTGGAGCACTACCGCACGCTCCCGTACGCGCGGGTGCTGTGCGAGTTGATCGCCCGGCACAAGCCGCAGATCGTCCTCTACGGGGCCACGGCTCTCGGGCGCGACCTTGCCCCACGTGTTGCCTCTCAGATGCGGGCCGGGCTTACCGCGGACTGCACTGATCTCGAGATCGGAGACTACGTAGAACCAAAGACCAAGCGGACCCACAAGAACCTTCTGCTGCAGATTCGCCCGGCGTTTGGCGGGAACATCATAGCCACAATCATTAATCATGACCGCTGGCCTCAAATGGCCACGGTGCGCGAAGGCGTGATGCGTCTGGCGGAGGGCGATCCGCGTCGCAGCGGAGAGATCATCGAGGAGAAGGTTGAGTTTGATGATTTCGAGCTATCGGTGCGCCTCATCGAGAAGCACCGCGAGGCAAGGCAGGTCAACCTGAAGGGGGCGCGCACCATAGTAGCCGGCGGCGCGGGTGTCGGGAACAAGGCGGATTTTCAACTTATTCACGATCTTGCGGGTGCCGTCGGCGGTGCGGTAGGTGCGTCGCGGGCGGCGGTGGACGGGGGATTCATAGGCAAAGAGCACCAGATCGGCCAGACGGGCACGACGGTGCGCCCCGCGTTGTACATTGCCTGCGGCATAAGCGGGGCTGTTCAGCATCGTGCCGGCATGGAGGAGTCCGCCAAGATCATTGCCATCAACTGGGACCGTGACGCTCCGATATTCTCGGTGGCTCAGTACGGCATAGTGGGGGACCTGCGCCGGGTGATACCGATGATGATAAAGGCGATTAAAGAACGGGCGTAGCGCGCATGGCGAATTTCTTCGAGGACAACGACGACATACGCTTTTTGTTTGAGCACATCGACCTGCGCGCAATCGCGTCAGCCACCGAGCACGTCACAGCCGCCGCCGACCGGGTCGACGCGCGCTCCGGCGCGGTGGCCGGCACCGACTACGCACCGGTGGACGACGACGACGCGATCGACAATTACCGGCGCATATTGACGATCGCGGGTGACCTCGCAGCGAACGTCATAGCGCCGCGGGCTCAGGTAATTGACCGGGAGGGCAACGCCCTGAACGACGACGGCAGCGTAACGCTTTCTCAGGGTATGCGCGATAATCTAAAGGCGTTGTCCCAGGCCGACCTGATGGGGTGCACGATACCGCGCAGCTACGGCGGGCTGAACTGCCCGGCGCTTATATACACGATGGCCATCGAGATCGTGAGCCGCGCCGACGCCTCGTTGATGAACCTGTTCGGCCTGCAGGGAATCGCTGAGACGATCGACGCCTTTGCGGACGATGCCATCAAGGATGAGTATCTGCCGCGGTTTGCGCGCGGTGAGGTGACCGGGGCGATGGCCCTGACCGAGCCCGACGCGGGAAGCGATTTACAGGCGGTGGGGCTGCGGGCGTGGCAAGACGAGGACGGGCAGTGGCGTCTTACGGGCGTGAAGCGGTTCATCACCAACGGATGCGGCGATGTAATCCTCACGCTTGCCCGTAGCGAGCCGGAGATCAAGGACGGGCGCGGGCTAAGCCTGTTCCTCGTTGACCGCGGCCCGCGACTCAAGGTCAGACGGCTGGAGCAGAAGCTGGGTATTCACGGCTCTCCTACGTGCGAGATCGTGTACGACGATGCGCCTGGCAAGTTGATCGGCGAGCGCCAGTTAGGCCTCATCCGGTACGTAGCTGCACTGATGAACGGCGCGCGCCTTGGGGTGGCGGCGCAGGCGCTGGGCATTGCGGAGGCCACGTTCCGCGTCGCCCGCCAGTACGCCCACACGCGGAGGCAGTTCGGCGGCCCGATCGAGAAGCTGCCGGCGGTGGCTGAATTGCTGGTTGATATGAAGCTGTCGATAGAGGCGGCGCGCGCGCTCGTTTACGAGACCGCACGTGTCTGCGATCTAGACAACAGTAACCAACGGTTGCTGCAGATCAACCCACCTGAGGACCCTAGCGACCTTAAGAAGCTCAAGCAGGACGGTCGCGTTCTGAAGCGACTGAGCGGCATGTTGACACCTATGAGCAAGTACTGCGCCTCTGAGATGTGCGTGCGCGTTTCCAACGACGCCCTTCAGGTTCTCGGCGGCTCGGGCTACATGGCCGACTATCCCGTCGAGCGACACCTGCGTGACGCTCGTATTACGAACATCTACGAAGGCACAAGCCAACTTCAGATCGTCGCAGCCGTCAGAGGCGTATGCAGCGGGACTTTTGAGAGGCGTGCCGACGAGTTCGAACAGCGCGAATACTTCGACAAGGACCTGCATGAACTCAAGCAGAAGCTGCTCGAGGGGAAGCAGCTCGTGACCGAGGCAATCAAGTTCGTAAAGCAGCGCGGCGTCGACTATATGGACTTGTGCGGCAGGAAACTGGTCGACGCTGCGGTCACCGTGCTGACGGGGCACCTGCTCCTGCAGCAGGCGGGAGAGTGCGCGCGGGCAACGGGCGCTGCTGACGCCAGCCACGACGCAGATTGCACTGCAAGCGGGAGCATCCCCTACGCTGGACGCAAGCGGATCGTCGCGAGCAGGTTCATTGATACGCACCTGGCCACTCTTCGCCGGGACATGGCGCTCGTCTGCAGTGGCGATAAATCCGTTCTCACAGCTTTCGACGCGTTAGCTGGCCCGCCCCCGGGCGCATCGTAAGTAGTTTCCCGTCTTGATGGTCGTTGAGTCGGCGAGTGGGCTGACGGTTGCGGCGCTTTCATTCTGACAACGGCTTTGGTAGATTAAGGACTTGGCTTACTTGCGCGCGAGGGGACGATGGCAGAGGAGCCGAGGCACACAACTCTACTTGGTCGGCCACGCAACTTACTAAGCGCATCATCCCTGGTGGTGGTATTATCAGCGGCCGGGCTAGCGCCTGCGGTGCGTGCAGCGCCTGAAACTCGCGGAGTCCTTCGCCCTTTTGTTGTGCACGCGATCTCTCTCGACCGAGGCGCGGTCGAGCTCCGGTTGACCGGCTTCGGATACCAGGATTTGAAGAGGGGAGTCGGACGCCAGCTTGTCGAGCTCCCACTCGACGCGACAAGAGTGATAACGGTTGAGCTGGAGCGCTTCACGGTAACGACGCCCGACACTCGTTTCGTCGTGGATGGGCGGGGTGGTCCGCGCGACATTGCTGCACCGGAGGTTGTGCTGTTGCGTGGCAGGGTGCTCGGGCAGGAGCAGTCACACGCGTTCATAGCCCTGACGCCAGGAGGCACAGGCAACGGCTACATCGACCTGGAGAGCGGGGAGCGTTACGTGTTGTCCAGCGCCCGGGCTGCCTCCGCCTCATCAGGCGAGCGGCTGCTGAGCATTCATCGGCAGTCGCGCGAGTCGGCAATGCCGGAGTTCCCGGAGTTCTGCGGCACGGTGGTATCGTTGCCCGGTGTGGAATCGGCAATCAAACGCGGCGCTGCGGGCGGCACACAGTTAAGCGGGCCCAGGCTTGCCCACGTTGCCGTCGATGGAGATCAGGCCTACGTACAGTTGTTCGGGACCGACGGAACCTTGGCCGCACTGGGCTACGTAACGCAGGTGATCGGGGCGCTAAGCGACATATACATGCGCGACGTCGGTGTCACACTGGTTCTCTCCTTCGTCCGCGTGTGGCCCGACGGGGGCGAGCCCTTTGGAGCGCATAATCTTAACGGCTTTCGAGGGTACTGGCTGGCCAACGAAGACATGACGGGAATAGACCTGGTTCACCTGTTCAGCGGGCGGCGCGATCTGCCATACGGTGGAATCGCTTACCTCGCGGGAACCTGCACCACACTGGAATTCGGGATCAGCGGGTACATGCTGGGGAGTTTTCCGTCACCGGTGGTCGGCTCCCATCTCGGCAACTGGGACTTGGTTGTGGTGGCTCACGAGCTGGGCCACAACTTCGGCACCGGGCACACCCACGACAGCTACGAGCCGCCCATCGATCAGTGCGCGTCCGGGGTGCACTCGCGCGGGACGATCATGAGCTACTGTCATACAACGGCGGGCGGGCTTTTGAACATCGACATGCGCTTCCACGCCCGCGTACAGGAAGTTATTGAGGCCAGCGTTGTGAATGGTGGTTGCCTGTGGTTCGACTGCAACGGCAACGGGACTAATGATCCGGACGATATCCTGTCCGGTCTTAGCAGTGACGTCAACGCGAACGGTGTCCCCGACGAATGCGAGGACTGCAACGCAAACGGAGTTCTCGACAGCGTCGAAATAGGCCAAACCGAAGACGACATCGACGGAAACGGCATACCCGACAGTTGTGAGGCTGACTGCAACGCCAACGCTCTTCCCGACACCTACGAGGTGGGCCAGAACCTGCTGCCGGACGAGAACGGGAACCTTATACCGGACGGGTGCGAGCCCGATTGCGACGCGGACGGCAGGGCAGACCACGCGGAAATCGCCGACGGCACGGAGTCGGATGTCGATCGCAACACGATCCCGGACGCTTGTCAGGACTGCAACGACAACGGCGTTACGGACTGGATGGACATAGGCAGACAGCACAATATCTTCGTCGCGGACCTGGGCAATTACGTCAGAGAGTTCCATGCTGCCAGCGGCGTCGCCATCCAGAATCACGCACCGGGCCTGGTTGCGGGCCCTTACGACCTTGTTTTCGGGGCGGATAACCAGCTTTACGTCGCCTGCTTCTCCAGTGGTAGGATAATGCGTGTCAGCGTGGACGGTGGTTGGCCGGAGGTGTTCGTATCGGAGGGCAGCGGCGGTCTGGCAGAGCCGAGCGGGCTGACGTTCGCGCCGAACGGCAACCTGTTCGTCGCCAGTTACGCTGACTCAGCCGTCATAGAGTTCGACGCCACCACCGGCGCCGCTGTTCGGACGTTCGTCACTTCCGGTGCGGGGGGGCTCTTGCGACCATACGGGCTGATCTTCGGACCAAACGGTAATCTGTTCGTGACCAGCTCCGACAATCGGGTTCTGGAGTACTCCGGTGCGAACGGCACTTATGTCGGCGCGTTTGTGGCGACGGGCAGCGGCGGACTAGACGGGCCGCGGGGTCTGGTGTTCAAGCCTGACGGGAACCTCCTGGTCACAAGCTTCAATACGGATTCCGTCATAGAATACGACCCGCTTGGCACTGCAATCGGCACGTTCACCGACGATGTCAGCCCTACCGGTGCGTGGGGAATTCGTATCGGCCCCAACGGCAATGTGTTCGTTGTGCGCAACCAAGGGACAATCCGCATCATCGAGTATGACGTCTCGACCGGACGCTACATCCGTTCGTTCATTCGCGGCGACACGGGGTTGACTTCCCCCACGGGACTTGCCTTCCGCCCGGCGTCACCGGACGACTGCAATGGCAACTCGTCGCCCGACTCCTGCGACATTGCCGACGGAACAAGCTGGGACGCAAACGGCGACGCGGTTCCCGACGAATGCGAAACGACACTCGTGCCGCCGGCGCCACCCGCACCGCCCCATGACGCGCCGAAGAACCGGTACATATCCTTGGATGTATCGACGAACAACGAGGCCATCGTCGCACTGAGGGTGAGCGTCGGGTCGATGAGACGCTGCGCGGGCGACCCCTCCAGAACGTGCAGGGGCGATGCAGACTGTCCGTGGGTCTGTGGGGACGACAGTGCGCAGGTGTGCAGCAGCGATGCTGAGTGCCACACGGGTGTCTGCGTGCCAACTTCACCCTGTATCGAAGGCCCATCGGTCGGGCACAGCGGTTGGATAGGCACGCCATACGACCCCAGCTGCCAGAACGATGACGGAAGCATGACGGGAGGTCCGTGTGCCGGAGAAGATGTTCTAGCCCGTATTGTGAGTGCACCGGTGTTGCGCGTGTGGCACGAGCAAGTGCTGCACGTGGGGGATTGCGAGATCGTCCCGGTGGCCACCTATGAAGTCCAGGCGACGCCTGACGGCGTCGTCTTCAGTGAGCCGCTGGTCGTGCCCACGATTGGCAAACCGGACATACGGCACTACGGCGATGTAGCAGGCATCGGCACAGGCGACTCGCCTCCTCTACCCGGGTTCACTCCTCCCAACGGCGTGGTGAATGTCACCGACGTTCAGGCCTACGTGCTCACTGTCCAGGGCGCCCCTTTCCCCAGTGCGCACACTACATGGGTCGACCTGCACGGGCTCTCGCCTGGAAGTCCGCCCAATTTCATCATAAACATATCCGACCTTCAGCGCATACAGTTCGGTTTCATCGGCCAGCCCTACACGCGCGAGCCGGACCAGTTGGACCCAGCCGACTGTCCGTAAGGTGGGGCCGCGTGGGGGGTGAAGATGCCGGAAGTGATCGGCGTCAGGAGCACCGCCAGAGGGCGAGCCCAACGGACGATGCATTGTACGTGGCGCACGATCAGCTATGGGACGAGCACGACCTTGCCGCGTACGGCGCGCGACTCGATATAGCGATGTGCCTCCGCTGCGTCCTTGAGCGGATAGGTCCGGTCGACAAAGGATTTCACTGTCCCCTCGGCCAGGAGGCCAAGACCGCTGCGCAGCTCGTTCATGCTTCCCATGAATGAGCCTCGCACTTGATGCTGTCGAAAGAACAGCTCGCGGATATTCAGCGTCGCCTTGATGCCCCCCACCAGCCCGAAGTTCACGAGAAGGCCACCCACGCGCAGGACCCGCATGTTGTCTTCGAAGACGCTTCCTCCGACATTGTCTATGACCGCGTCGACTCCGGCGCCGCCGGTCCAGTCGAGGACCTTGTCCGCGAAGCTACGCTCGTTGTAGTTGATGACAAGTTCCGCGCCGGCTGCCACGGCGGTCTCTACCTTTTCTGC
>JBHHXS010000021.1:0-21085 GCA_046757145.1 Phycisphaerae bacterium
GTTCTGGATCACCGCTGTGGTCGACTCATCCACCGCTCACCTCTTCCTCCGGAACATGGCCAACATTCTATGGGAGACCAGAAAGCCCCCCACGACATTGACTGCGGCAAGCACAACCGCCGCAAAACCCAACAGAGTCGACAAGGTGCTCTCACCCGCCCCGGCAGCGACGAGCGCACCTACGATGGTGATCCCGGAGATCGCATTCGACCCCGACATGAGCGGAGTGTGCAGGGTGGGAGGCACCTTGGTGATCACCTCGAACCCCACAAAGACGGCTAGGACGAAGATCGTCAGCAGCGGTACTAGTTCCATAGAGCTTTACTCCCTAACAGTCAGCTCGTTCGGGGAAGACGGCGGCAGCGCCGACACGGGGCGGGCGATATCACTGCGCGCCCTTTCCCGCCGCCGGCTCCAACCGGAGAAGCTCGCGGACGCGCTCATTGATGATTTCCCCGGCGCGCGTCAGCAGCGTATCATGAATCACTTCGTTTTCCAGATCAACAACCAGCTTCCCCTCGCCGTCGGTCAGCTCCTTCAGGAAGGTGACGAGGTTGCGCGCATACATCTGGCTAGCGTGTAGCGGCGCGGTGGCGGGCAGGTTTAGGGGGCCCATCACGGTGACCCCGTGTTCCACCACGGTTTCCCCCGGTCGGGTCAACTCGCAGTTGCCCCCGCGCTCCGCCGCCAGGTCGATAATCACAGAGCCCGGCATCATGCCTTTGACCATGTCGGCGGTTACGATAAGGGGCGCTTTCTTACCTGGGACGACCGCGGTCGTGACAAGCACGTGACTCTCCGACACGACCTTAGCCATCAGCTCTCGCTGTTTGCGGAGGAGCTCATCGCTCATTTCCTTTGCGTATCCGCCTCGATCCTCGGCGTCAGCCGTCTCCAACTCCAACTCTACGAACTTGGCGCCGAGACTCTCAACCTGTTCCTTAACGGCGGGTCGAACGTCATATGCCCGGACTACCGCACCGAGTCTTCGCGCGGTAGAGATGGCCTGCAGCCCTGCGACGCCAGCGCCGATGATCAAGACGTGCGCCGGGCTGATCGTCCCGGCAGCTGTCATGAACATCGGGAACATCCGCGGAGACGTGTTAGCTGCTATCAGTACCGCCTTGTAACCCGCGACGGTAGCCTGCGACGAGAGGACGTCCATTCCCTGGGCCCGAGTTATGCGCGGCGTCAGCTCCAAGGCAAAGGCGGTCACACCGTGATCGGCCAGGTCCTTCACCGCTTGGGGGGCCGATAGCGGATCGAACATTCCTACAAGGACCTGATCAGGCTGCATGAGCTCCAGATCGGCCCGCCCGGCTTCAAGGTTGGCACCGAGGCCGCGCACCTGGAAGACGACGTCCGCCGAGCGGAAGATCTCGCGGCGTTCAGGGACTATGACAGCCCCTTTGTCACGATACGCGGTATCGGGGAATCCGGCCGCTACACCGGCACCGCTCTGCACGAGGGCCTCATGCCCCGCCTTGCTGAGTGCTGCCACCGAATCCGGCACGAGGGCGACGCGCAGCTCACCCGGGAGTGTCTCTTTGGGAACTCCTATCTTCATTACTGCTTTCCTTATCGACCGCCCGCAGCAACCGCGGGGATCCGGCGGGCGGGGTAAGATTCACCGCGTATTCCGGTCCCTCATGTAGAACAGATCTCGCTTTCGTATACCCCAGCTCAAGGAGGGCGAGCTTGCCCTCACGCCGTGAAGTCGTGCGGGTTGACCCGTAACGCTGTACGTAATGGGTAACGATTAGTCGGTCGGATCCACGGACCAGACGCACTGGTATAGCATCTCATGGACGATGCAACGATAATCCAGCTCCCGCGCCCCAAAACCCCGGTCCAATCCGCGAGTCCAACTCACGACCTATGCAGGTCATGGTGATGAGCGTCTGGCGCACGCTCCGTCTCCGCTGCCTCCACCCTCCGAAAACCGTCGCCGACGCTCAGACAACCTCTACCCGACCACCGTTGGACTTCCACGATTACGCCAGTAGCAACAGGCCCTCGCAGATACGTGGCCTCGTACCTCGGAGGTATGGTCCAGCTACTCGTCGACCATTTCTCCCGGGCCTACCATCTCCCCCGGCGATACCATCTTGTACTCTGAGTCTAGCTGGTCATCGTCCTGGCGGTCGCGTGGAGGCTCATCGTCGTATTGATAGACCCGCACGGTTCTGTGCGAGGACCTTGCGCACCCGATCGGGCCGGCAAACACACAGGCTACAGCCGCTAGACAAGCGACTAATCTCGTCCAATATCGCATGGTGGTGTCTCTCCGCAGGCAACACCCACTGCAAGCTAGTGTCACGTACATATCATCCCCTTCTCTGCACGATTAGAAGCTGCTGGTGAACCACCGCCCAGACCTCTGCTGCAGGTATGGATACGGTCACGGTGGCGACGCCGGAGTCGAAGGCGGGAAGACTTGCCACGGCGTGCGCGAGCGTGGCATCTACCTGGGCGGTGATCTCGTCGTACTCGGTGACGAAATCGCGCACGGCGGTGTTTGAGCTTATCTGCAAGCCATACACGCGTTCGGCCAGTTTACGTTTGGCGTCGAGCTCCGCCGCCCGGGCCGCTCTCAGTCTACCTTGGGCGCTGGAAATGTCGGGATCTGTCCCCTGTCCGGTTGCCGTGAGCTCGTCGTTGATCCAGTCGGGCATGTCAAGTCCGGCGCTTTTCGCCTGCCCCACGAACCTGGCGGGCGGCACGCCGGTGCCGGTTGCGCGGATCATTTTCCGCCTTACGGTTTTCTTGAGATGGACGATGTCGGTTGAGGACACCGAATTGCCGCGGTAATGCTCGGTGTGGAGCTCTTGCAGCTTGGTGAATACTTTCTCAACCGGGACCTCCATGGTGACCTCGGCTATGAGTTCGTCGTTATGCAGGTAACTGCCGACCTCCATCGCCCCGATCACAATGCCCTTCGCACGCGCGCTGATCTCGTCATACTCGGTGACAAAATCACGGACGAGCGTGCTCGAGTTAAGGCGCAGGCCTTTGATCTCCTCCAGCAGACGGCGCATCGCGTCGACTTTGGCTGCCCGTTGTGCCAGGAGGCGGGCCTGCGCACCAACCTTCCTCCAAATTGGCGGAACGGAACGGGCAATTACCGTTCCCTGAGGTAGGGGGGTGATGGCTTCCTCGAATCCCTCCGGCAGCTCGGGGATTTCGGGTCTGGGCGCTCCTGCACCGGTGACTCTGATGACATCGGTTTTCACCGTCTGCCTCACGTGCTCAATGTCCTGGGAGGTGACCCTGTTACCCTTGTAGTAGGCGGAGTGAATCTCCGTGAGCTTTGTGACAAGCTTGGCCACGCTCACTTCGGCATCCACCTCGCAAGTTCCGTCATCGTAATACCGCGGCGGACCGAGGCGCACGCCCTTGACCCATGCGTTGACGCTCGAGCGAATCTCGTCACTCTCGGCAACGAAATCTCGCACGTAGGTAGCGGAGCTGAGCTCAAGCCCGTAGACGGTTTCGGCCAACTTGCGATAGCAGTCGGCCTCCGCTGCTCGTTTAGCGAGCAGCTTACTCTGAGCCTCCGTGGCAGCGTCACCCGCCCATGTGCGTGGGCAGGCTACGCCGAACCCGAGGGCAACAATGAATAACCACGTACGATGTTCACCTGTCATTAGACTCTCCCCTCGTCGATTCCGGGCTTGCGATCTCATTAGCGTTCTGACCGCGCCGCCGCGGCCATCGCCAGCAGGCCGAGTGTGACATTGAGTAAGACACCAGTAATCCGCCAAGGTTGGCACTCGCAGCAGTAGCGGGCGTCGGCTGACGCTCGCGCTCGCTTCTGCAGCAGTCCGGTCTACTTGCCGCAATGTCGCCGCACCGATCACCGACGAATACGTCCAGCGTACTCCTTCATCCGGTCCCGCGCGTCGGCGTACACTCGGCTGTCCAGAGCCGCACAAGCCCGCTTGTAGAATTCGAGCGCCTCGCGGTAACGCCCCGACGCTTCCGCTGCAACGCCCGCTCCATAGGCGGCGCGGTCGTCATCCGGGTTGCGCGACCAAGCCTCCTTGAAGAACGCAAATGCGTCACCAAACGCCTCCGCGCGCAGCATCTTGACACCGCGCACGCAGTTTGCGTTCGTGCTTGAGACGACCTCAGCTTCGACGCTGATGCGGCAGGGCATCAGCCGGCTTATGAACTCGCGGGCGCCCCGCTCGACCAGGGTTGCAACTATCTGATCCTGAGGGGTGAGCTCCGCCTCCGTCTGGCTGGACCCGAAGATGGGGCTGGCTTGAGTCCGCTCAGTTGCCCGGTAGGTCTTGGGCAGGTAGTGTTCCCACACTCTGCCGTTGCCGAGGTCCATGAGTGTGAACTCGGTTTGGGCGGTGATGTTGCGTGTGATCGTTTCGATCTCCTCCGTGCGTATGTCGGTGCTCCCATGTCCGCGTCGACGCCCGCCTCCGCCGGACACCCACAACCCGGAGAGAGTGCGCTGTTTGCCAATGTACTTTTCTACCTTAACGTTGATGTTGCTCAGGATAGCGCCTTGGGCGTCGAGTAACTGTCCGCCCGCGCCTCCCCGACGCGTCGACATGCCGGCAGCGGCGAGATCCTCGCGCTCGAACACCTTGCCGGCATCTCTGCGATTCACCACCTGGATATCGGTTCCGAAGCTGCCGCGTGACTCATCCACAAGGGCATGGAGCACACTGGTGCACATCTCGGACCACTTCGCGTCGGTTGTCAGGCCGGTGTTGGCCGGCTCGATAATGATCGTCTTCATGCCGGGGGGCAGCCCTTTGGTCGGCTCGACAACGTAGCTGAACGCTACGACAGCGCGTTCCGGCGCGCAGCCCACGAGGCTCGACAGGGATAGTAAAGCACACACCGCCGTCCCAGTCCGGTTCTTGATCGACATGTTGGCCCGTCCTCCGTCACATAAGTCAACCCGGCCCGCGCACTGCATTCGGCTCTGTGCACGGCCGCACCACATCATACCGGGATAACACGCCCGACAATCCTCACACGTACCGTTCAGAGCACTTCGCAATCTCCCGCAGCGGGCCTCCCTTAGCCCCTCGCTTACAACGGGAGCACAGAGTGGGCCGCGCAACGCGCTTGAAGGGCACGCGTTCTATCGACGTTACAGGCAGTAGGAGAACACGGTCGGCAACAGTCGTCAAGCCTACACCTAAGTCCCAACACCGAGCTAACGTCGCAGAATGGAGGTCCGGTGTACCCCACGGGCTAGGATAACCCCCCGGCGTCGCAACGCCATCGTTGCCAACTTCGGTCATGTGGCGGGATGGGCCGGAGGGCGACATGGACAAGCGCTTCAGCCACGGGCAGGGCTGGTGCGTAGTCAGCCACACCTACGAATACCTTGCCCAACTGACGTCAGGTTTCACCAAGGCGATTGATGTGCTTGGCAAGGTCGGAACGATTCATGTCCCAGTCCAAGTCGATGAGCCCTTGGATCTTTGTGCGCAGGCGCTCGGCGATGCTGAAGGCAAAGCGCACGCGTTCCTCAGCGGTGCCAAAATGGAACGTAGGGTCCGGCGTAGACCAATGCGCCCTGACCGGCTCACCAGGCCACACCGGACATGTCGCCGCAGCCGCGGAGTCACATAGCGTGATCACCGCGTCAACTTCGCGGTCCGCGAACTCGTGCCAGCTCTTCGACACTTGACCGGTTACTTCCACGCCGAGCTGTCCGAGGGCTTCCACGGCCAATGGGTGGATGAAACCGGCAGGCTCGGAGCCCGCGCTCAGGGCTTCAAACCGGTCGTCGGCCAAGTGACGGAGCAAGGCCTCGCAAATCTGTGAACGGCAGGAATTGCCCGTGCACAGGAACAGTATTCTGCGTTTCGCCGGCATCGTTTACCACTACCAGTGATCGCGCCCCGTCCAGCGCTGAGTCACTGGCACTCGGTTGTGGTTCTTGCCGTCTCAGCACACAGGTCGTCCCACGCGTTGGTGCAACAGGCTGGATCGATCGAGCACACCGCATTGCAGCACGATTGCACCTGGCACCCGGGCGTCGACTGCTGGGCGAGGCAATCACCTGTGGCAGTCTCGCACACCACGTAGGAACCGCAAGCAGCCTGCGCGATATCCGCACAAATGTCATCCCACTCGGTAAGGCAGCAGTACGAATCGCGGCGGCAGACAGCCTGACAGCAGGCAGGCTCCTCGCATCCGGGTGAGCCGTTGCCCACGGGGTTGTTACAGTCACCCGCGGCAGGTTGACATGCGTCCGGCGGCGTGTCCCGGCAAATGATCTGCTCGGCCTTCTCGGCACACCTAGCGTCCCACAATGTGTCACAGCAAAAGGGATCGAAGACACACATTGACGTGCAGCAGCTACCGTCGGAGCAACCAGGCCCGCTATTCTCCACCAGGCAGTCGCCGCTGCTTATCCCGCAGGTCGCTACGCCGAAGGCAGGGTCGGAATCGCAGTAGATCGTCACTGCACCCAAGTACATGTCACCGAGGTAACCCCCGATACGGATCAGGTACGACTGCCCGGACTGGGCCGGGAAAAGCACGCGAGAACCAACTTCCGGGCCGCAATCATCGTCACTGCACGCAATCGACGTTGTCACGGGACACGTGTCGCCCTCGTAGACCGCCAACTTCGTGTCGAAGCTGGAACCACAAGCACTCACAACGACATTGTCGGTGCAGGGAGAGACAAAAAGGAACCACACGTCGGCGTCAATTTGGCTGACGCCCTCCAAAGCGCAGGGTCCGGGTTCGTCGGGCCCGTCGGTTGTGGCACCCCCGTTGCTGAAGCTGATCGTCCCAACATCCACGGGTGTGGCATTGGCGCAGTCGTCGTTGGTGATGGGTTCGAACTTGCAGTTTTCATCGCACCAGTCTCCTGGCGTCGTGTTCGCGTCGTCGCAATCCTCTCCGGGATCCAGGATTGCGTTCCCGCACGTCTGGTTGCCGTCGCCTCCGTCCTCACCCCCGTTGGTATCACCACCACCACCGCCGCCACCACCACCGCCGCCGCTGAGCTGTCGGGCAGAACACCCGTCAGCGTTGACGGCCTCGCCCGCCGTCGTACCGGGGCACGTGTCAACGCCGTCCCTCACCCCGTCATGGTCGCTATCGGGACATCCTTGATCGTCAACTTCGACTCCCGCACCCGTGTTTGGGCATTCGTCGACGTTGTCATTGACATTGTCGCCATCGCTGTCACGCTCGCTCTCTGCGCACCCGCTGGCGTCTACCGGTGCTCCGCCGGGAGTAGCCGGACACGCATCAGCCGTGTCCGCAACACCGTCACCGTCGGCATCCGGGCAACCATTGGCATCAACGCTGACGCCGGCCGGCGTGTCATCGCACCGGTCTACGTCATCCGGGACATTGTCCCCGTCCGAGTCGACCGTACCATCCACGCTGACCGGGCATCCCTTGTCATCCACGGTAGTCCCCGCCGGGGTCCCCGGGCAGTTATCGACATCATCGTTCACCAGATCAGCATCCGTGTCCCGCTCGGACGGTGCGCAGCCTACGTCGTTCACCTGTTGCCCCTGGGGGGAGTCGGGACACTGGTCCTGTGCGTCGGGCACGTTGTCCGCGTCGGCATCATCCGGCACGGGTTCAACGGAACCCCCACCTTCTTCAACAAAGTTGGCGGTAATCGAAGTAATCCCGTCGTCAGCAGAAAGAGTCAGGGGGTTGGCCCGAGGGTCCGAGAGACCGGCGTCGGTCCACCGATCGAAAACCCACCCGTCAGCCGGCTGCGGGCGAAGTGTGATGGACGCCCCATCGACTTCCCGGATGACCGTACCTTGCCCAACGGTGGTTACCTCTACGGAGAATGTGCGGGGTTCCGTCGGATCACCGTCCGTGCCTCCTTGATTGCTTCCTGAGCCACCCGCGCCACCCGGCCCAGAACTCGGACACGCGGCAAGGAACAACATGAGGGCGGGGCTGGCAGCCGCCAGCATTACCCTCCTCCGCAGACGTGTGTATCGGCAGTGCATACATTCTCCTCCCACGTGTTTACTCAGGCCCCCCTCCCGCCACCGGCGGCTTGGCCTCCCCAGACAGTATTGCGGGTATCATGTATCAACTTTATGCCTGCGGCAAGGTCTCTGGCAAGAGCCTCACCGCATTCGAAGCGCTTATCGGCCGCTGAAACTCAGCCCACAGGGGTTGAACCACGCCTTCAACGCGCGTAGTGTACGTCCGCGCGATGTGTGACCGATTGTCGGGGGTGTTTTCGCCCGCCTGCGCCAACTGGAGTGAGGGGCTGAGATGGCGAACGATTCAGTTCGTGTCGGGATCGGATACGATATCCACCGCCTGGTCGAAGGACGGCGACTGGTAATCGGCGGCGTGGAGATTGTGCACTGTAAGGGCCTCGTAGGTCACAGTGACGCCGACGTCGCCCTGCACGCCGTCATCGATGCCCTGCTGGGCGTCGCCGGCCTGCCCGACATAGGTGAGCTGTTTTCCGATAATGATCCGGCGACGGCAGGTGCCGACAGCCGGGAGCTGCTGGCGGAGGTGATACGAATGGTCCGGGAGAAGGGTTTCACGCCCTGCAATGTGGACCTGATCCTGCATGCGGAAGCACCGAGAATGTCTTTGTATAAAAGGGCGATCGCGGAATCGATAGGCACCGTTATGGGTCTTCCAAGTGATAAGGTCAGCGTGAAGGCGAAAACCAACGAAGGCATGGGACCGCTGGGACGGGCGGAGGCCATCGCCTGCACCGCAGTCGCATTACTTCAACGTCCTGAGGGGCATGATTGATGAGCTTGATGGTTTACAACACTCTGACGCGGAGGAAAGAGCCTCTGGAACCCATCTCTCCGGGCAAGATAGGGATATACCTGTGCGGCCCGACCGTGTATAAGCCCAGCCACATCGGCCATGCCGTCGGACCCATCATATTCGATGCCATAAAGCGCTATCTTGTCCACCGCGGATACGACGTCACCTGGGTAGTCAACATAACCGACGTCGACGACAAGCTCATCATCGAGGCTGCTAATCAGAACACCACTACTGCCGACCTTGCCCAGCGCGTAACCAAAGACTACCTCGACGCGATGGGCAAGCTTCACGTCGACGGCATCGACATAATGCCTAAAGCGTCTGAGCACATGGACAGTATTATCTCGACGATTGAGCGCCTAATTGAACGTGGAATCGCGTATGAATCCAAGGGCGACGTTTACTTCGACGTGACCAAGGACGACGACTACGGCAAGCTCTCCAACCGTCGCCTGGAAGACCAAGAGGGTCAGCGGGGGCTCCGCGGGGGTGACAAGAGACACCCCGGCGACTTTGCCTTATGGAAGGCGGCCAAGCCTGAAGAACCTGACGAGGTCAAGTTCGATTCCCCCTGGGGCACGGGGCGGCCTGGGTGGCACATCGAGTGTTCTGCGATGTCGTCGCGCTACCTGGGAGAGTCGTTCGACATCCACGGTGGCGGGCTAGATCTGGTATTCCCGCATCACGAGAACGAGATCGCCCAATCGGAAAGCGCCACCGGAAAGCCATTCGCCAAGTACTGGATGCACCACGGACTGACGCGCTTCAACACCAAGAAAGTCGCCAAGTCTGATGCCGACCCCGAGATGCAAGCGGCCCTGGTCCGCATGACCCTGCACAATCTGCTTGATGCCTACCCGGGCGAGTTGATTCGCTTCTTCGTGTTGAGCACACAATACCGCCGCCCGATCGAGTATTCCGAGGAGGAGCTTGAAAGTAAGCGCAGAGGGCTGGAGACGTTCTACCGGTTGTTCGACCGCGTGGAGTCTCTAACCGGCGTATCCGCGTACGACACGGCGAAGACACCGGACGTCCTGCACCCTTCGGCAAGTGCGGATGTACGTTCCGAGCCTCTCGCGAACGCATGCAACGAGCATATCTCGGCGTTCCAGCGGGCAATGGATGACGACTTTAACACCGCAGGTGCAATCGGCGCCATGTTCGACCTGGCCTCCGCCATCAATCGTTTCATCGAGGTGGACCGCATCGAGTTGGAAGGTTCAGATTCCGCCAAGCGCGACGCACTTGCCGCCGCGGGAACGCTGATAGGCCTCGGCAGGGTGATCGGGCTGTTCATCGATCGGCCGCCTAAGAAAAGCGCTGACGACGACGCGCTGGCCGGCAAGGCTATGAATGTGCTCATTCAGGTTCGTCAGCACCTCCGCAAGAAGAAGGACTTCGAGACCGCGGACATGATCCGCGACCTGCTCGCCGACAACAGGATCATCATTGAGGACCGCCCGGGAGGGACGACCTGGCGAACCGGGTAGCGCGCTCGTCGGCGGGGGGACATGGGCCGTCAAGCTTACTTCGTGACGCTCTTTGTCATCGCCGTGGCTCTCGCGGCATCGGGAGTGGCGAGTCTCTGGCGCTACGTTGGCTTCCGAGGGCTTGTGGCCAATGACCGGTGGATCGTAGTCGAGATTAACGAGGGCAACGTCATCGTCGGTCACGCTCGCTTCGTTGATCACACGTGCGCTCGAAGAGTCAACTACCTTCCGCTTGGGTTTCTCGGTAGGGTAGTCGTGGCGTCCGGAACGTGGCGCGGCAACTGGAAGTACATCGGCCTGACACTTCCGCTGTGGAGTGTTGTCGCCCTCCTGTTCCTCCACCCCGCAGTCGCCTTCGCTCGTGGGCCGCTGCGCCGGCACCGGCGTCGCCGTCGCAACGAGTGTATCAAGTGCGGGTACGAGCGCACGGGGAACACGTCGGGCATATGTCCCGAGTGCGGTAGCGTGCTCTCGCGCCAGACGTGCTGACATGATCGCATGGAGGCGCTGTGCCACTACGCCATGCACACGGCTGAACTTACCAAGTCGTTAAGACAACGAACAGAGTATGTCATGCATGTAGCCCCGCTGTTTCCACCCGCTGCGGGGCTCGTTATTGGGATCGTGCTCGACCGCGGTCTGCAGGCGCCTGCTGCGGCCTATGTCGTCGCGTTCGCGCTCCCCTGCGCCCTGACGGCCTCACGGCGAATGCGGACTCTCCTGGCTCCCTTGCTGCTGCTGGCTGCTGCGATCCCCACCGGGGCGATGCTTCATCTCTGCGCGTTTCGCGCGGTACCTCCGTCAAGCGTGGAGCGGTACGCCTCCGACGATAGACGCATCGCGCGAATCCGCGGCACCGTCGCCTCCGTACCTCGGGTCCTGCAAGACGACGATAGCCCGTTTGCCCGCTGGAGTTATCACGGAGAGCGCACCGTGTTTCTGCTCGACGTGGAAGCGATTGAGGGCTCTGCAGGAAACATCCCCGTAAGCGGGCTGATCCGCACCGTCGTCTACGACGCCGTGCTGGACCTACGCGATGACGAGCGGGTCGAAGTGTTGGGCTGGCTGCGTGGACTGAGCCCTCCGGACAACCCGGGCTCGTTCGACTGGGGTACGTACAACCGCAGGCACGGTGTCGTCGCCCATATGAGTTGCAAGACCAAGGAGAATGTGCGCCGGCTTGATCACGATCCGACGCTACACCCCGCCGCCAGGCTCATTACGTGGTTCCGCACGCGTGTGCGCGGTCTGCTGACCGACGATTTGGCCGGGGGAAGCGACGAGGAGACAAGCCTCCTCGAGGCGATGATCCTCGGACACCGTTCGCGCTTGGATCGCAGACTTAATGAGGTGTTCATCCGGGCGGGATGCGTACATTTTCTCGCCGTCAGCGGCGTGCACGTTGTGATTGTGATGCTGCTCGTCAGAGTGCTGTGTAGGCCCTTCTCATGCCGACCGCGCACCCGCACTTTCGTCATGCTCGTGTCGGTTATCGTCTACGTAGCTTTGGCGGAACCACGTCCGCCGATACTGCGTGCCGGCGTGATCTCGGTGCTCTACTGCACCGCCCGGTTGGTCGGCCGGCGCCGCGCGTGCATGAACTGGATCTCGGCCAGTGCCCTCGCACTGGTAATCGCCGACCCGCCGACGGTGTTCGATGCGGGCTTCCAGCTTTCGTTCGGTGCGGTATTCGGGGTCAGTTATCTCACGCCCGCGCTCGCCCGAATAGCGCAGGATGTAGTCGGCAGACTGCGCCGGGCTTCGGGCACCCGGGCGCTTGTTGCCGATCTCCCAAGGCTCCGTGCCGGCGGGGCGCCCGCCGACGTCGACGCAATGAATGCCACCCGGTGGGCGCGGCGTCTGGTATACGGCTACGCCCCTCGTGCCCTCGCGGTGACCGCCGGCGCCTGGCTGGCGACGGTGCCGATCGTAGCTGCACACTTTCAACGACTACAGCCGTGGGGGGCGTTGAACTCATTGTTGACTTTTCCTCTGGTGGCGATAGTCATGGGGTTGGGCTTCGCTAAACTGGTTCTCAGCGCGCTGCTTCCATCACTCGGCGCCTACCTTGCCTCGCCGCTTGCTGGCGCGGATTCACTCCTGATCCGCTTTGTAGAGCGGCTCGGCGCGCTGCCCGGTGTATCGCTTGACGTTGCAGCGCCACCTGCATGGCTCATGGCGGCATACTACATCTTCCTTCTGGCACTCGTGTACCGCTTTCCCACAGGTACCTACTACGATGGGGTTGCGCCGAGCGATAGTCGTAACAACGTCGCTAGGTCGTCCCCATGGCGTAATAACATGTGTGGTGCGGCGGCCGCGCTGCTGATTGCCGCCGGAGTCGCAAGCTATTGGCCCTCCGCTCCGGCCCGACGGATGGTGGTGACCGTGCTGGCTGTTGGTGCCGGATCAGCCAGCGTGATCGACCTGCCTGACGGTCAGACAATCATGTGCGACGCCGGCAGCACCAGTTTGCGTGATGTAGGGCGTAGCGTTGTCGTGCCATTTCTACGGCACCGTGGCATCCGGCGCATCGACCGTTTGTACATCGGTCATCCCAACCTCGATCACTTCAATGGGATTCCGACAATTCTCGATCAGGTGGAGGTTGGGGCGGCCTACGTTAACCGGTACTTCGAGCGCAAGAGCCCTCCTCGCTCCGTGAGTCGACATCTGCTGGATATACTCGACAAGGCCGGCTGTGAACGCCGAACGCTCGACCCTGCCGTGACAAAGTGGAAGTACGGAGGGGCCACGTTCGAGCTTCTCTCTCCCCTTATGGATTTCAACGAACGTCTGTCGACCAATGAGAGCTCCACCGTGCTTAGGCTATCTTATGCAGGCCGGTCCATGCTGCTGACCGGTGACATAGAGGAACGCACTCAAGGCGCCCTGGTCGATCGCGGGGGCATCGCCGCTGACGTGCTGCTGCTTCCGCACCACGGCAGCATCCGGCGGAACTCCGCGGACTTCTTCGCAGCGGTCGACCCGGAGGTCGCGATACGCTCAAGCGACCGGAAGATGGCTGAAACGTTCAACGGACTCGCGGAGAGTCTCCGCGCAACCACATTGTACGACACGGCGGACGACGGCGCGGTGCAGGTGGTCATGGACAGCCGGGGAGTGCGCGTATCGTGCTTCCGCGCGCGTACGCCTCCCGCGCCGGCCCCCGGAGGCGACACTTCTACACGATCCTCGGGCACGCCTCCCTGAGTCGGGCAATTGCTTGCCCGGCGGAGGGACGATATAGTCCACACGTGGCGTCTTGCGGCGAGCGTACAGATCGCCCTCAGCGGACGCCCTAGTGGAGAACGGTCGCCCATGATTGTCGGTGTGCCCAAAGAGACAAAGACCCACGAGTATCGTGTCAGCCTGACCCCGGCCGGCGTTGACGAGTTGGTGCGCCGCGGCCACAACGTTCTTGTGGAAGCCAATGCGGGTTTGGGTTCGGGGATCACGAACGACGAGTATGCAGCCGTCGGGGCCGTGATCGCTGATACGCCCAACGAGATATACGCCAAAGCCGAGCTGCTGGTGAAGGTAAAGGAGCCCCTTGCTGCCGAACGCGCGATGATGAGCGAGGGGCAGACTATGTTCACCTACTTCCACTTCGCAGCCGACCGCGAGTTGACCGAGGGTGTGCTGAAAACCGGCTCTGTCGCGATCGCCTACGAGACCATAGTGGACCAGCACGGGCGTCTCCCCCTGCTTACCCCCATGAGTGAGGTCGCGGGCAAGTTGAGCATACAAGAGGGTGCGAAGTACCTGGAACGTCCGATGATGGGTCGAGGCATCTTGCTCGGGGGCGTACCCGGGGTCGAGCCGGCCGAGGTTGTCATCATCGGTGGCGGAGTCGTGGGGACCAACGCTGCCAAGGTCGCCGCCGGCCTCGGCGCCAAGGTCACCATTCTCGACGTGGACATCGACAGACTTCGCTATCTTGACGACGTCATGCCAGCCAACGTCCACACGGTTTTCAGCGATCGTCATTCTCTCAGCAAATACCTTGTCAAGGCCGACTTGGTCATTGGCGCGGTGTTGATCCCCGGTGCTCGTTGTCCGATTCTCGTGACAAGGGAGATGCTGGCGGGGATGCAGCCCGGTGCGGTCATTGTGGACGTGGGCGTCGATCAGGGCGGGTGCTGCGAGACTATACGACCTACGACGCACGATGAACCGACGTACATCGTCGACAACATCGTGCATTACGGTGTAGCCAACATGCCCGGCGCCGTCGGACGCACCGCCACCTTCGCACTCACGAATGCGACGCTCCCCTATGCCCTCAAGCTCGCCGACCTAGGGTACGGGGCGGCCTGCAGGGAGGATCCGGGGTTGGCTGAAGGAATCAACATTGAGCGCGGCAAAGTCACGAATAAGCCTGTGGCGGACGCGCTCGGGCTTGAATGCTACAATGCTTCAGTGGCTGCATGAAGAACACCATCATCTTCATCCTCCTGTTGACTACCGTCGTTGCGGGGTATGTGGCCGCGACCGGCAGGCTTCGCCTTTCGCTCGAAGGCCTCACCGGCAAAACCGCGCAGATAGCCCGCGGTGACCTTACCTTGCCCATCAACGCCACGGGCGAGGTGAGACCGGGCTGCCGTGTCGAGATCAAGGCTGAGGCGAGCGGGGAGGTCATCGAGATCGCGCGGCACGCCGGAGACCGCGTGAATGCGGGGGACGTGCTCGTCAGGCTTCAGCAGGACGACGAACAGCGCAGCGTCAACCGCGCGCAACTTGAGCTGAAGGTCGCGCAGGCCAGGTTCGAGGATGCCCGCGTAGTACTCAAGCGGACGCGCACCGCCGATCTTCAGGCCGCCCAAGCTCGCGTCGATCAGCTCTCTGAGCTGGTGAGGCTTTCCAAGTACAGATTAGACAAGCTCGCTGCCTTGGAGCAGTATCAGCGCAACGAAGAGGAAATGCTGCAGCGCGAGACGACCCATCGCAGCCAGTTGGCTGAGCTTGCAGGCGCCGAGGCAGCTCTCGAACGCGCCCGCCTGGCCGTTCCACAGGCGGAGCAGAAGGTAATCCAGGCCGAAGCCGCCTATGAGACCGCACAAAACAACCTCGGCGATGCCCAGAAGCGGCTTGCAAAAACCGTGGTCACTTCGCCCATCGACGGTATCGTGGCTGACGTATTCACTCAGATCGGGGCCGTGATTCAAGGCGGCAAGACCACACTCACGGGCGGAACTCTCCTGGCCGTCGTTCTGGACATGGACCGACTCATAGTGCGGGCCGAGGTCGACGAGGCGGACATCGGACGCGTCCTGGCGATAGCACCGCCGTGGGCTAAGCCGGGCCATGACAACACCTCGCAACTTCCCGAAAACCTCGCGGAAGCAATCACGTCTATGGAGTACCTCCCCACTGTAACCGTCGAGTCGTTTCGCGATGAGGAATTCCAGGGTGTGATAGAGAGGATCTTCCCGGAGCCTAAGAGTTTCTCCGGCGTCGTCACCTACCTGGTTGACGTGGTGGTGACAAGCGAGAATCGCGCCCGCCTGCTTCCCGGAATGCGCGCCGATGTTCGCTTCACATCGGAGCATGCGGAAAACGTCATTCTGTGCCCCAATGAAGCCATTCGCGAAGGGCCCGACGGTGGGCTCGGCGTGTATATCCCAAAGAAGGGTTCTCCGCCGGACGAACGAGAGACGCAGTTCATTCCCTGCAAGTTCGGCCTGGATAACGGCAACTACTCGGAAGTGCGCGCGGGCCTGGAGGAGGGAATGGCCGTCTACACCAGGTTGCCCGCCCGCAAAGAGGACAAGAACCGCAAGCAACGCGGGTAGCGGCCGACTGGCGCACCGCGATTGAGCCCTCACCGCCGAACCGACCGTATGATACGAGCTCTCCAGCTTTGCAAGGATTACCACATGGGCAACTCGGTCGTCCATGCGCTGGATCACGTCGACGTGGATATCGAGAGCGGAGAGTTCGTAAGCATCGTCGGGGCTTCAGGTAGCGGGAAGAGCACACTCATGCACATTCTGGGCTGCCTGGATCGCCCCACCTCGGGCACAGTGCACTTCGAGGCGGCGCCGGTCAGCACCCTGAGCGACAGGCAGCTCGCCCGCATACGCAATGAGCATGTGGGGTTCGTCTTCCAAACGTTCAATTTGATCAACAGGACTACGGCACTGGACAATGTCATCATCCCGCTCGTCTATACTCGAAAACCGTTTTCCAAGGCCACCGCGAGGCGGGCTCTCGAGCGCGTGGGCCTCGCCCAACGCGCCAGGCACAGGCCCAGCGAAATGTCAGGGGGGGAGTGTCAGCGCGTAGCCATCGCACGCGCTATAGTCAACAACCCCAAGCTCCTCCTCGCTGACGAGCCCACGGGCAACCTCGACTCGCGCACCGGCGAGCAGATAATGGAGGTCTTTCATGAACTCAACGCCGGTGGCATTACCATCGTGCTTGTGACCCACGAGATGGATATAGCCGCTCGGGCCGGGCGCATCATCCGCATGCGCGACGGACGCATCGAAGAAGACACCACCGTTGACGACGCTCGGCGGCACGTAGCACACACGGGTTCGCAAGAGATCAAGCAACGCACATTCGGCGACAAAAGCGCCACCGTGCGCGATGCGGAACCACCTAGTCTTGCTCCAGAGAGCAAGATGCTCAGAAAGACAAGGTAGCTGCCTCCACCGTGTTCCATGCGCGCGTCATGCAACTCGCCGTTCGAGGGCTTCGACAGAACCTCGTGCGCTCCATGCTTGCCACCTTGGGCGTGATTATCGGGGTGGGGGCGGTCGTGTCAGCCGTTTCCATCCTTGAAGGCGCCAGGCGCGATGTCCTCGAACGCTTTGAGTCTCTGGGCGCAGACCAGGTAATCATCTTCAATGGATCGGATCGACAATCGAGTCGCAGAGTGCAGACCGCGTCGCTGCGTCCGGAGGACGCGGAGCTCCTTGAGCAGGACAATCCCGATCTGATCATCGCCGTCTCACCCCACTATGCCGGGGTGGGCCAGGTCAAGTATTTCCAGAAGAACGTCAACGCCCGTATTCTGGGTACGAATGAAGCCTACTCCGACCTCAACAACTACCGCACCGTCCAGGGACGCTTCCTGACACGCGAAGACATCCGCGGGCGCAGCATGGTGTGCGTGCTGGGTTACAAGGTGGCCCAGGACCTCTTCGGAGCTCTCCCCGCTGACGGCAAGACGGTCAAGATCAACGGAAAAAGCTTCGTGGTCGTGGGCGTGATGGAGGAAAAGGGTGTGCTGGGTATCGTCGAGGTGGATAATCAGGTGATAATCCCCTTGACGACGGCGATGGGAAGGATGTTCGGCAAGCGCTACCTGACCATGTTAGTGGTTCAGTGCGTTGATGCCCAGCACCTGCCCGCGTGCATGCGTCAGGTAAAGAAGACGCTTCGGGCCAGCCACCACATTCGGGCCGGTGAAGAGGATGATTTCACCATATTCACTCAGGACCAGTTCAAGCAGCAGTTGGGACAGGTCACGCTTATTTTCGCGGTGGTGCTCTACAGCATCGCGGGGATCTCGCTGGTCGTCGGCGCGATAGGCATCATGAACATTATGCTCGTGTCAGTGACTGAGCGCACGCGGGAGATCGGCGTCCGCATCGCCGTGGGAGCTCGTCGCCTTGACATCCTGGAGCAGTTCCTTTTCGAGGCCAGTATCATAAGCTTCCTGGGCGGTGCCTTGGGGGTGTTGTGTGGATGGGCCATCGCCAACTTCCTGGAAGAGTTCACCCAGGTGCTGGAAACCTGCACTCCGCCGATGGCCATCGTTGTCGCGTTGGCCATGGCCGTGCTCATCGGCATTATCAGTGGAATCTACCCTGCCGCCCGCGCCGCCCGCCTCGATCCCGTGCAAGCCCTACGCTACGAGTAAACCGCGCGGTCATCACTGGTCGTCGCCCGGTGGCTTGCCCCAGTGCAGCTTGTGAA
Source organism: Phycisphaerae bacterium (assembly GCA_046757145.1). Lineage (GTDB taxonomy): Bacteria > Planctomycetota > Phycisphaerae > UBA1845 > UBA1845. Next base: position 18,192 of record JBHHXS010000021.1, read on the forward strand.
CCAGCTTATGCCAGCCCGTAAAAAGGGGGTTGCGAACGAGCATGCAGTCAGCCTCAAACCGCTTGACGGTGACGCGGTCGCCCTGACCGAGCGGACACGAGACCTGGCCGTCAATTATCGCTGTGGTCCCTTCGTTTACGGTGCAGGCTACCACTTCGATCTCCGTGTCGCGTTCGATCACCAGGGGCCGGTGGCTTAGCGAATGGGGGCAAAGCGGTGTCAGAACAATGGCGTCAACACCACACTGCATGATGGGCCCGCCCGCGGAGAGGTTGTGCGCCGTCGAGCCGCTTGGTGTGCACACGATCAGGCCGTCACCGCTCACGTCCGTCAAATGGTGATGGTTGATTGCGACGCCTAGAGTGATCACCCGAAACGGTGGTCCCGCCTGGATGACGCAGTCGTTGACAACCGGGTACGTGGCGCGCGTGGCGCCACCTTCCCCTACCGTCACGCGAAGCATGGTCCGCCGGCTGATGAGCTCGTCGTCGCAGATCGCCTGCTCGAAGTGGGCCATGAGCTCCTCCAGAGAGAACTCTGCGAGGAAGCCCAGCTTCCCGATGTTGACGCCGATCAGTGGAATCTGCTTGGTACTGAGCGCGCGCGCGACGCCGATCAGTGTACCGTCGCCGCCGATCACCACCACTCGGTCGGCGCCGGCATCGATAGCACCACGACCGTCCAGACACAGCCCACACCACACCACTTCGCAGCGTGCGGACGCAAACTCCTTCAACTCCGACAGAGCAGCGGCTGCCTCTGGCTTGTGTGGGTTGCCGAGCAAACAAACCCGCCTTGTTTCAAGGGCAGAAGTCAAGAGTATGCTATTCCATTCTCAGCGGCTAAGCGCCGTACGCGTCCACGTAGGCTGCGTCGACTCAACGAGGTGCAGGTGCTTGGTCGCGCCCAGACGCTTCTGAACCGCTGCGGCGATCCCAGTGGCGTCGTACCCGCATTCCGCCAATTGCCCGGCCCGCGCTCCGTGGCCGACAAAACGGTCCGCCGGCATGCCCAGACGCACCAGGCCTGAAGCGTCGAGCCCCAGCTCCTGCGCCGTCTCCAACACTGCGGACCCGAACCCCCCGGCAATGGAATGGTCCTCGACCGTGAACACTGGCCCACCCATATCAAAGGCCTCGCGCACCATACTGCGATCGATAGGCTTGGCGAATCGCGCCGCCACCACCGATACCTGTGTCGCGTTGTCTGCAAGCAGATCCGCAGCCGCTATCCCGTCGGCTGCCGTCGCCCCGTAACACAGCAGCGTGGCTGCTGATCCCTCACGAAGCGTCCTCGACTTGCCCAGTTGGAACCGTGGACAATCAGGGAATGGAGCCGGCACGTCGTCGCGCGGATAGCGTATGGCACACGGGCGGTCGGTGGACAAAGCAAACCGCATCGCCTCGAACAGCTCGGGTTCGTCCATCGGGGCCATAAGTACGAAACCGGGAAGACCACGCAAGTAGGTTATATCCAGAAAGCCGTGGTGCACCGCTCCATCACCGCCTACCAGACCGGCGCGATCGATGCAAAACACCACCGGCAACGCCTGCAAGGCAACCTCTTGAAACACCTGATCAAAGGCCCGCTGCAGGAAGGTCGAATAGACGGCCACTACCGGCCGCAACCCTGACTTGCACATCCCCGCCGCGAGGTCAACCGTACAGCTTTCCGCGATGCCGACATCGCGAAAGCGTTGGGGGAATCGTTCCTGGAACTTGTTGAGACCTGTGCCGTCCGGCATGCCCGCCGTGAGAGCATGCACCTTGTCATCCTCCTCACTCAGCCGGATAAGGGATTCGACGAACGCAGTCGTCCAGCTTCTCCCGCCGCCGCTCTTGATAGTCACCTTCCCGCTCTGGACGATGAACGGCTTGGGGCTGTGGAACCTACCGGGTTCAGCCCGAGCCCAATCACATCCGTTGCCCTTGACGGTGTGAACGTGAAGAAGCACTGGATGCTGAGCATGCTTGAGCATCTCGAGCAGTTCGACCAGGTGTTTGATGTCATGCCCGTCCACCGGCCCGACGTACTGCAGACCGAGAGCCTCGAACACCTGCCCCGGCGAGACCGTAGCCTTGATCCCCTCTTTCAGGTGCGCGATCATCTCGAAGACAGGCTTGCCCAGTAGGGGAAGCCTCGGAAGCAGCGTCTTCGTGTGGGCCTTTACCTCTTCGTAGAAATCACTCGCGCGGAACTTGGCGAGGTATTCGGCAATCGCCCCCTGTGTCGGGGAGATACCCCACTGATTGTCATTCAGAACCACCAGGAACTGACGACGCAGCGTCCCCGCCTGATTGAGCCCCTCAAGGGCGACCCCGTTGACAATACTGGCATCTCCGATCAGCGCCACGACGCGCGTGTCTCGCCCGAGGGCGTGGTCCCCGCGGGCCATACCCACCGCTGTCGCTATCGATGTTCCGGCGTGGCCGACGTCGAATAGGTCATACTCGCTTTCCGTAATCTCCGGAAACCCACTGATTCCCCCGGCCTGGCGCAGCGTTGCAAACCGCTCGCTCCGGCCGGTCAACAGCTTGTGCGGGTAGCACTGATGTCCGACGTCCCACAGAAGCCGATCGTGCGAGAAATCAAACACGCGGTGAAGCGCGATTATCAGATCTGTGGCACCTAAGTTGCTCGTAAGATGCCCTCCGTTCTGCCCCACAACCTGGACGATCCTCTCGCGGATCTCCGCTGCTACCGTGGAAAGGGCCTCCAAAGGCAGAGCCCGCAGATCTGCCGGCGACTTAATGCGATCCAAGAAAGCCATTAGCGTTCAGTTCACACCCCCGTCTGTATTCTTCCGACGCCCCGTGGGGAACGTCCCCACGCGGAGTCACCCGCCCGTAAGCGTACAGGCTCGGCGGCTACCGCGTTATTCCGAAGCTTTCAAT
>JBHHXS010000022.1:0-21048 GCA_046757145.1 Phycisphaerae bacterium
TCGATTTCGTTTTCATAGCGCTACACGGCGAGTTCGGAGAGGATGGCGCGATACAGACTGAACTGGACGCACGGGGAATGCGTTACTCCGGTGCCGGGGCGGCCGCCTCACGCCTGGCAATGGATAAAGCCAATGCCAAACGGTGCTTCCAAAGCGCGGGTGTCCCCACCCCTCAGTTTGAAGTCGTCAACTGCGCTGTACCCAGCGGGCGGCTACCGCCGTTCGGGTTGCCTGCTGTCGTCAAACCCATCTCCTCCGGCAGTAGCGTAGATACAACGATCGTCCGCACCCCTCGTGAACTGGCCGATGCGTCCAACGCGTTGGTGACAAAATACGGTGATGCCCTGGTTGAGCGTTATATCACGGGCCCGGAATTGACTGTCGGCATTCTGGGCGATCAGGCGCTGCCGGTTTGCCAGATCCGCACGCGCCGGGAGTTCTACGATTATCAGGCAAAATACGTCGACGATGACACCGAATACTTGTTTGACGTCGATCTCCCGAGCTCACTTCTCACGCAGGTTCAAGAACTTAGCGTTGCCGCCCACCGCGCCCTGGGTGTGCGTGCGTTTTGCCGGGTCGACTGGATGGTGGATTCCTGCTACGCCCGCCCGTACTGCCTCGAGGTAAACACGATCCCCGGGTTCACGAGCCATTCCCTGCTTCCCAAGGCCGCCGCTTCCGCTGGTATCGCGTTCGACCAACTCTGCGAGCGGATCGTCGAACTATCCATGCAGGAACAGGCGTAATCTTCTTATGGCGCGCAAGTCGAAAAGCAGGCGGGCGAAGGCTAAGCCGGCAAAAGTGGGATGGTGGGCGTCTCTCGATACGGGCCTGCGGAGGCGCCTCCTCCGTGGCGTCGGGACCGTCGTGGTAGTGGTTTCCGTGACCGGCGCGGGCTCCGTCGCAACGACGAGCGTGGATCAATATGTGCGCCGCATCGTGTCTGAACGCGCGGATCCAACGGTGGCTTTCGTCGACCTTCCCGACGGACTTGTGGCGCTGGCCCGACCCGACCTCGACGACGCTGTGGGTGACGTCCTTACCCCCGGCACGTGGCTGGACGACGAAGTATGTCGCCGGATGGGCGACCGCCTTGAGCAGGTTGGCTGGGTCTCCCGTGTCAACTACGTGCGGCGAACCAGTGACGCGCGATTTCATGTCAGTTGCCGTTATCGCCAGCCCGCAGCTATGGTCCAGCAGGACGAAGCTTTCTTCCTGGTGGGCGCAGAGGGCGTGCGCTTACCTGGTAAATACCTCTACAACCCCGCACTGCAACTGATTCAGGGGGTGGAGGCCCCGGCGCCACCCGCAGGGACGATGTGGTCGGGTGGTGATCTTCGGGCTGCCTTGCGCATCCTGGAGGCTATACGGCTCGAACCGTTCGCCCACCAGATCACCGCGGTACTCGTCGGGAACTTCGAGGGTCGTCTCCTCCCGGAGCGCACCCACATCGAGCTGGTAACCGATCGCGCTGGGGGACGCATCCGCTGGGGATCGGCACCCGGCCGGGAGCTTGAAGAGAACAGCCTGGCGGACAAAATCGCCATTCTGCGTGAGAACTATCGGCGTACGGGCAGGGTGGACGCCGGCCAATCGACTATCGATATCAGCGCGGTCCCCAACGGCATAGTCATTTCAGAGTAGCTGTAGTGGATAGTTTTTTACTTGAGTGGAGGTAAGCATGGGCTCGACTCGCTAGAATATTGATCTGCTGTTAGCGAATAGCCAGTGTACAATCAAAGACCGTGAAACGGACGAGATAATGACTGACTTGACACCCATTCTTGACCAGCTTCGGACCTTTGCGGAGCAGAGTGGCCACGCAGATATAGATACGCTGGCGGTGCCCGCAGCGATCGTCTGCCTGGTGGCCGGCATCGGACTGAGCGTGCTAGGAGCCAAACTGGCGCGTCCGGCGATTACGATAGCACTTGCGGCGCTGGGGGGCACGGTAGGCGTGTGGTTTGCCCGGACCGCCGGCTTTAGCTACCCCATCGGCGCGGTCGTTGGCACCATTGCCGGTGCTGTCGTGTTCGGCACTATTGCGTATAGGACGTTTACGGTGTGGGTTGGAGTGGGTACGGCCCTTGTGTTCTCGTCGTTGGCATTGGGCACGCTCGGAGGTCAGCGCGTGTTCCCGCATTATGCTGAGTTTGCCGAGACGATGAATCCGGTGTTGCCCGATTCCGTCGGCTTCGCGGTCCCGTCGCCTGAGCAGCGGGACGAGTATCTGACAAAACCTCCGCGTGAGACGGCTTTGGAGTTCTGGGCGTTCGTAACCGACGAGGACGCGAGCGTTGCTACGCAGGGTCAGTTATTGGGCGTCGGGGCGGCGGTTGCCGGTCTGTTCCTGGGGGTGGTCGCCGTTCGGTGGATGCTCATCGTGTCGTCCGCGCTTCTTGGAACGGCACTGCTGGCCGCGGGCGTCGGAACCCTCCTGCGGGTGATCTGCACACCCGAGTCTTTTCAAGCCCTACAGTCACACAGCACCGCGATGGGGATGGGCGTCGGCGCCGTTCTCGTGACGTCTCTGATTCTGCAGACTCTGCTCACTCGCAAGGCACCGTCCGATAGAGAGAAGGTGAAGGCCAAGGCCAAGACCTGAGCAGTCGACCGTGTGCCAGGGGCCGACGCCTCTGGTCCTATCGCAATCCGCAAAGCAAGCTTAAGGATATCGTAAGTTATGTATACCTGTGCCATGGGCATGCTGCGCGTATGGCCAAGGTGCTGCTTGCACGCTACGTGTGATCGGACACCCGGAGCACGGCTGTGCGAGGTGGGCGCCGCGTGCGCGGCGCCACGGTGAAGTCCGGCGATCGTTGGATGATCGGAAGTGCTTGTTTACGTTCGTGACTGGATGACGTTCCTGCGGCACGCCGACGTAGTGATCAGTTTTCCGCTGGTCGTCATGGGGGCCGTATTGATGCTCTTCGGCTGGCGCGTGTGGAAGGCATGCGTGGCCCTGACCTTCGGCCTCATTGGTGCCGGTGTGGGCGCGGCGCTGGCGGAGCAGAGCGACAGCCAACCGATGGTAGCCCTTCTGTGTGGCGCCGCACTCGCCCTGGTCACCTACAAGCCGGCGAAGTACGCGGTGATCGTGCTGGCCGGCATCATCGGAGCTGCGTGCACCACTTTGTTGCTTGACCGACTGTACATTACCGGTACGCCCCAACTGCTTGTAGCGAGCGGTGCGTTCGTTCTGGCGTCGGGGTTCGCTATCATCAGCAGGCGGATGGTCGCAATCGTGGTGACCTCGATGCTTGGCGCGGTGCTTGTCGTCTCGGGCGTAACGGCACTGCTGATGACATCTCCTCCTCTGTACGGCACGCTCAGCTCCCTCGCCCGCGAAAACGCCCCACTCGTCGCGTTCATCGTGGTGGTTCCTGCGGCCGTAAGCTGCTTCTATCAGGTCTCCGAGGTCCACCGGATCGGCGCCGAGCTTTGAACGGTTGAGCAGCAGGGAACGATCCGGCGCTCCTGTGACCAAAGCGGCGTGTGCACGCGCCGTGCCCGACCGTCCGGCGAGCTCAAGGCGTCCTCCGACGCGCGCTGCTTCTTTCCAGAGAAGCTCTCCTTGGCAGAATCCAGCCGTTCGCTACAGTAGTCCGTCCGGACAAGATCATGGGGTAGATTTGCGATGAGCGCGCAATCAACAATTGGACCGCTGGTCGGCATCAACATTGACGACGTGCGACGGGGGATAAAGCCTGGCCTTCGCCTGGCCTCGTCACTCGGTTTTCCCGTGGTAGAGTTGACCACGGTGGCCGGTGACCTGGCGCCGTCGAACCTCAGTTTAAGCGGGCGGCGACACCTACGACGCATCGTCGACGGGCTGGGGCTTCAGCTTGCCTCGCTGGCTGCCGACTTTCCACAGCTTCGATTCTCCGACCCACGTACGGTTGGTGAACGGGTGGAGCGTTCCTGCGAGGTGATAGAGTTGGCGGCGGATCTGAAGGTACCGGTGGTGACGGCCTCGGCCGGTAGACTTACCGTTCCGAACACCCGCGAACCGTCCCCTTTGGTTTTGGAGGCTCTCAGACGCATAGGTGAGTTCGCGGACTCGCGCGGCACAATCTTCGGTATCCGCCCCAGCTACGACGGTGGCGACCGGCTCGTGGGCGTTATGGACAACCTTGCGTGCCCGTTCGTTGGCGTTGGACTTGACCCCGCGGCACTGGTGATGACAGGTGCCGACCCGCTGGAGAGAATAGAGCGATTCGTCGAACAGATCGTGGCGGTGCAGGCGCGCGACGGCACGGTCGGTGGCGGCGAGCTCGCGGGGCACGAGACGCCCCTTGGAGATGGTGATGTCGACTGGCCCACTCTACTTGCGGTGCTTAGAGCTGCCGAGTACCGGCGGCCTTTTATCGTGCGCCGAACCGGGTCCGCCAATCCCGGCCCGGATCTTCTGGCGGCCTGTGATGCGCTGAAGCGTATGCTCGGACGCGCATAGGCGGGACGCTTTGCAGAACGACTTGAGTTTACGCCTACCACAGGCCTTTCGGCCGTCGGTGCACGCGCAGACGCTTAACCAAGATGCCCTGTAGCCCGGTCAGGATCGCGGCAACAGTGCTCCGCCATTCCGGCGCAAGAGGGCGGACGGGACACGCGGCACCGGAAGCGGCACCCGCTGACGCCACGCCGTAGCCTCGGCGCCGGCCGTCTGGCGAATCGCCGTTTGTGCCGCGACCACTGATGCCCATAACAAATCATCAGGAGGTCCCTTGCACCACGTTGGAGGCAGATGCGGGGGCGTGAGGGTCGACCGTCTCGGAAACTCCTGCGGCCAAAAGGCGAATGGGGCGATGCGGATCTACCCTCCCGAAGGTGTTCTGACGGTGCTGCAACGCGGGCACAGTCATCCGGGTTATTGACCGGCAGGTTGGCAGGTCTAACACTCTAGGGGGGAAGAACGCCCGTTTGAGCGTGTAGATCGGGTAGATGTAGCCTGCGCAGCTTCCGTGGATAAACCCAAGAAAGCCACTTGACAGGTTGCCAGAGAACGCATATCTTGACGACAGTAGCGGTCTTCGATGATGGATCCCCGTCTTGAGGGTGTGCCTGTGGGTGGGCTCTGCGGATAGGGAGAGTCGCTAAGACTCGAATGATTGCCCGGTGCCCCTGCAGAGAGTGAGTTGCTGTTTGCGTTCGGCGTCGGGCGGACTAGTGCGGCGAAGGCCGCAGAAAGTACAGAGAGTCCGGGAATTCAGTTTCGACTTGCCGCACAGCAACGCCTGCCAGACATCCGCCTGTTCACATCGGCAATAAGTGTTTGTCGCGCAGTCTCACACGTGGATACGCGGGAGAGCGTCATTCGTGGCGTGCTCTGTCGTTGTGTCGAAGCACGGCGTTTTTGTGCGTGGCGGTAACTGGTTCGACGGGCCACCAGGAGACTCAAAATGGGTAGGAAACTGTATGTTGGAAACCTCGGCTACGACGTTACGAGCCCCGACCTCGAGCAATTGTTTGCGGTTCACGGATCGGTGGAAAGTGCGAACGTAATCACCGACCGGAGCACCGGCAAGAGCAAAGGGTTCGGATTCGTAGAGATGAGTTCGAACACAGAAGCAGAGGCGGCAATTGCGGCGCTGGACGGCAAGGATTTCGGCGGGCGCACTATAAAGGTGAACGAGGCCAGGCCGCGGGCGGCAAACGGCGGCGGGGGCGGCAGGCGCCGCGGGGGGTGGTAACCGCGGCACGGTCGGACCACTTCGGTCGGTGCACCCAGGTGAGGAGGCGGGTGCACTGGCTAGGTGAACAAGGATGTCGATGCGCGGAGGGTCCGCACCGAGGCGGATAACGGCACGAGGATTTGCCATGGTATCCGAAGAAAAAGAGCTGCTCCTTGCACTATTCGATGACGAGCGCAGGTGGTGTCAAGAAGCAGAGGCGCACGATGCTAAAGGTGACTCGGTTCGGTACGACGCCGCCTCGGCCGTTGCGTGGGATATCACCGGTGCACTGTGCCGGCTCTTCGGCTGGCGGCGAGCCTGTGTGCTTTTCGGACAGCTCGATCGGCACATACACGGAAAACGGGTGAGAGCCCGTTGGCCCGGTCATGACATCGACGATATGCAGGCGATGGCAGCGCTTCAAGACTTCAACGATCAAGCGGATACCACTTTTCAGATACTCCGTGAGCGAATCGCGAGCATGCCGGTATGGCACGGTGGTGCGCGGCGGCTTGGGGAGGCGTTGTCAGAGGAATGCGCCCCTCACGATGCCGAAGTGGAGTAGCCCACGTGGGCCTCTTGCCGCACACCTGTAAAGCAGGGATGTGCGTGCCCTGTCATACCGTGTGCCGCTGAACCAGGGACGAACCTCAGGCCCCGGCGGCTCACAGGTGGTAAGCACGGCGGCGCGTGTGTGCGGTGTGCCGGATGTCGCACCTGCAGTACGTGCTTGATCTGCAGGCGGCGTGTGGGGTGTTGACAAGGAGGTTCGGCACAAGTCACAGCGAGCCCCGCGGGCAGTCCGTGAAGTCAGCTCTGGGTAGCCAACTCAACTCTCCCTCGCGGTACGCGTTTTTCGTAGGATTTCCACCATCGTACCCCCCTAAGCGCCCAGGGGTAGAGGGCGTTGGCAATCGGGAAGAGGTACCGTCCGGCGAACTGTGAGAGCAGGATTCGATCCAGAAGTTTGCTGAATGTCCGCCCGGGTATTCCCAGATCGTGCAGGAACCTGCTGTAGGCGAGCACCAGGAGGCGAAAGTATCTAGCAACGAAACGGACCTGCGTGCCGGTCATTGTGTCCAGGTCTAATACCGTGTCGTCTGCATAGTAGGTGACGTTGCGACTCGTCAGCATGCCGTGCGCCCGGGCCTCGTCGAAGATAGGCGTCCCCGCGTAGGGGTATAGGATGCTGACGCGCAGCTCATGCATTCTCCATCGCTTCTTGAGGGCTGCGTTGAGCTTGATTGTCTCCAGGCTGTTCTCCATGGTCTCATGCGGCACGCCCACCATGTTGAACGAGTGGGTACGGATACCGGCCCGCTCGAAGCGCCTGAATGCTTCAGCAAGCAGTTGGTTATCGATGTCCCTGCGGAGCAGAGTGCGGCGAAGGCGGCAGTCACCGGTTTCGACTCCCATGGCCACTTCCGCGCAGCCGGCCCCGGCCAGCAGTTGCACCATCTCGTGGCTGGCGAGGTTGGGCCTGACGTTGCAACTGAACGGTAGGTTGACCTCAGCGCTGTAGCGACGGGCAAACTCGCGCATCCAAGACGGCCTAAGCCCGAAGATGTCGTCGTCGAAGTGAATCGCGGTGACATGGGGAAGGCTTTCGCGAATGTACTTGATCTCCCCGATCACGTTGTCGACGCTGCGAATGCGCACAGGGGACGAGTTTCCCAGTACGCGCAGCAGCGCCCTGTTGCAGCAGTACGCGCAGTCGTATGGGCAGCCGCGCGAGGCGATCAGTATGGGGCGATCAGGCTCGCAGAGCTTGTCGGGGGAAAAGAGCGAGCGATCGGCGAAAGGCATGGAATCGAGCTCGGTGCTGTTCATCCGTGGGCGAGGCGCGTGGTGGTGCATCACCCCGCCGCGCTCGAGAAACGTCAAGTTGGCAACGGCGGGATAGGCACACCCTCCGCGTTCAAGATGGTCACAGAGCTCGATCATGGGCCATTCACCCTCACCCACGCAGACGGCGTCCAATTCGGAGGTGAGCAGACTTTCGCGCCAATAAAGCGTCGGATGAACCCCGCCGCATATCTGCAGAGCGTCGGGAATCCGCTCACGACACCACCGCGACCAGGTTTGCACGAACGGGAACAGATTGGTTGTGGCGGAGTAGGCCACCAGATCGGGCGGATCGTGAAGCAGATCAGCCTCGAACCGATCGCGGGGGGGCGCGGAGAGGTAATGGAGGAGGCGTACGTCATGCCCGGACCGTTTGAGCACCGCGGCAATGCAAGCGAGTCCGTTGTAGAAGTACCCCTTCCTGGATACCCGGAGAGGGCCACGAATGTCTGGATAGACCATCAACACCTTCACGGTGCTTCGCCCTTCGGCACAGGAACGTCGATCGGCAGCGGTGCAACGAACCGGCCGGTGAATATCGGACCGGCGCGGGCGATCCTTTAGGGCGTTTCACGGCACGGTGCGGCAGACGTCTCCCTTCGTCGCGCTTTCCCCAGGTTGGAGCGAGGGGGGTCGCACGGCACGCTTGAACGGTAGGCACTATGAACCGGCGCTGGCTGCCGATCTCGAGTTATGAGTCCAGCGTGTCGACAAGCAATCGGAGCGGGATTCGGACTTTGCCGGGCGCCGTTGATGAAGGCGGCTCCGCGGGCTCAGGCTCGGGGCGGGTTGTACAGTGTGGCCTATCAAGAGCATTCTCTACTTCGCGGCTTTCTGGTTCGGCTGTTTTGCCGCCTTGGCCAACCCCATTTGGGGAGTGGCGAACTACATGCTGGTGTACCAGGTACACCCGCCAGCGCACTGGTGGGGCGAACCGCTGACGGCGATAGGGATGCGTTTCTCGTGGATGGCTACGTCCTTCATCGTACTGGGCCTGGTTTTCGCTCGAAAGCATGTGCCCCGAGTGAAGCCCGCGCTGTCGTTATGGGAGCTGTGGATCGGCGCACTTATTTTCCTGGGCGTCCTGAATACGATCGCTGGCATAGGTTTTGAGAGTTCGGCTCGGTACGCCTTTGAGAAGTTCTGGAAGATGCAGGTATTCGTTCTGATCCTCGGGCGACTTGCGACAACGCGGAAGAATCTCAAGGTCGTAATATGGACCATCGTGGTGGGGAGCCTGTATCTGGGCTACGACGCGTATACTGCCCCGGCATGGCGGTTCTCGCTTGGGCGCTTGGATGTGTTCGGTGGGCCTGACATGGCCACATCATCCGGGGCGTCGGCGCACCTAGCGGCCATGCTGCCCATTATTGGAGTGGCGTTCCTGGTTTCCAAGCAGTGGCGTTTCAAGTTGCTGGCGGCAACGGCTGGTATGCTCACGGTCAACGCCATCATTCTGTGCCGCACGAGGTCGGCGTTTATAGGCCTGCTGGCGGGTGGAGTGGCGGCGGCAGTGCTGGCTCCACGTGCCAAGCGTTACCGCATATACCTGCTCATGCTGCTTGGAGGCGTCGTAGCGACAGCTCTAACCGACACGCACTACCGAGAGCGCATGGCGACGCTTACGGATGAGGAAACGCTTAACGAAGATCCCGCAGTCGTAGCTCGGGCGGATATCTGGGCGATGTCCGGCGAGCTTGTATTGGACCATCCTTTAGGCGTGGGTTTGGGGAACTTCTCCCGCGCAATAGGCAATTACGACGTGCGCTACTGGAACCGTTCGTCACACAGCACTGTTGTCACGTGTTTTGCGGAGCTGGGAATCATCGGGGGCTTGGTGTTCCTCGCGATAGTCATTGAATCCGTACGCCTTGTGTACCGCAGTTCCAAGCGGGCGCATCTCTCTGCCAATCCCCTCGAGACGAAACTGATCTGCTACGGGCTGCTGGTGTCGGTGACTACGTACATGGTCACCGGACTGGGGACTGAACGCTTCTTCTGTGAGTCTCTATGGTGGGTCCTGGTGCTTCCCCTGTGCCTGCATCGAGTCGTTATCGGTGAGTCAGCCTGTGGAGCTGATGTTCCGGAGCACACCCTGCGAGCGGAGCCTGTCGTGGGTTTCCAGCGTTACGGCGAGGCATCATATGCTACATAACGCTCCTGCAACGATCGTTCATCTTATTAACTCTCTCGATGGAGGAGGCACCGAGCGTACATTGGTGTCGCTTCTGCGCTCGTTTGACCCCGCGCAGCTCAGGCACGTGGTGGTGCCGCTTCGCGATGCCGGTACCATGGCTTCGTTGCTGCCTCAGCACGTCGCCTGCCGTCCGCTTGCGGTGCGAGGGCGCTCGCGACTAGCCTGGATTCGACTTGCCCGACTCGCTCGTCGGTCTGATGCCGCGGTGATTCATGCGCGTAACACGGGCTGTTGGGCGGACGCGGTTCTGGCGGGCAGCGTCTTACGCGGTGTGCACGTCGTTCTGGGATTCCACGGACTTCAGAACACCGGACCTTTCAGCAGCCGACAACGCACGATCGTGAAATGGGCAGTGCACAGAGGCGCCGGCTTCACGAGCGTATCCGAGGCGGGAAGGCGGCAGTTGTGCGAATGGGGAGGGGTCCCGCCGGAGCGTGTGGAAGTGCTGACCAACGGCGTGGACCTGCAGCGATTCACGCCACCTTACGACGATGATAGAGATCGCATGCGCAGGGCGTTGGGGATAAGACCGGACGCATTCGTCATGGGCAGTGTGGGGTCGCTGACTCCCATCAAGCGATACGACGTTCTGCTTGACGCAACGGCCCGGACGGCGAGGTCGCTGGGCAATCTCCATCTGGTAGTTGTCGGTGACGGGCCCTTGCGCGAAAAGCTCCAGAGCCAAGCCGGAAGCGCCGGTATCGAAGACATAGTGACGTTCACGGGAATGCGTGAGGACATCCCCGACCTGCTTGCGTGCATGGATGTCTACATCTGCAGCAGTGAATCGGAAGGTATGAGCAACGCTTTGCTTGAAGCCTCGGCTGCGGGCCTGCCCTGCATTGCCACCGACGTCGGAGACAACGCCCTGCTGGTGCGCGACGGCGTGGAGGGCCTGATCATACGCCCCGGCTCCCCCATGCTGCTCGCCGATGCGATTACTCAGCTTGCCCGGGCGGAGACGGGACGATGGCGGATGGGGGAGGCGGCGCGAGCGCGGGCGCGGAACCACGACTTTCGAGCGACGGTGCGCAGGTATGAGGAGTACTACGTCCTTGGTCTGATGCGCACGGGTCCTCGCGGCAGTCTATGGCGCTCGTCCTCTTGAATAGGGAAGAGAATGTGAAACTTCGTTCCCTTGCCGAGTTTGGAATCAACGCGCACGAAGGCATTGTGTTGGCGTAGAATCCCTCGGACGACAGCCAGGCCGAGGCCGTGTCCTTCCGGCTTGGTCGTGAAGAACGGGTCGAATATGCGTGCAACCGTAGCTTCGTCCATACCTAGGCCAGTGTCACTGACTACGAGCTCTACGTATCGCCCCGGAGTCGGTTCGTGGGGCAGGCAGCGGAGGGCCCGCTGCTTGGTCATGTTGGCTACACGTGTGGAGACGCTGACGACGCCACCGGCAGGCTGTGCCTGCATCGCGTTGATGCAGAGATTCAGGACGATCTGCTCGATTTGGCTGCGATCGGCGGAGATTCTCGGCAGTCTGTCCGCCAGCTTTAGAACGAGTTCGTGCCTTTTTCCGATGGCAGAGCGTACGAGCGTGGCGACCTCATCGAGAGCGTCGTTCAGATCGGTCGGCTGGGGGTTGTAGTGGCCGGTGCGGGCGTAGGCAAGGAGGTGTACGATAAACTCTCCGGCTCTTAGCCCGGCGTTTTCGATCAACTCGATATACTCCATAGCCTTAGAGGGGAGCCCGGGTAACGCCCGCAGTAGTGAAGCATTCCCCAGGATCACCATGAGCGAGCTGTTGAAGTCGTGTGCGACGCCGCCGGCCAATACACCCAGGCTCTCCAGCTTCTGTGCGTCGCGGAGCTGAGCCTCCATCGCCTCGCGTTCCGACACGTCCATGGCCATCGATGCTGCCCCGCGGATATGCCCCCGCGGATCACGCAGAGGAGTGTTGAACCATTCACAGATGAGTCGTGATCCATCCTTGCGGACGTTGGCGTTGATGGAATGGCTCGAGGTATCGCCTTTCAAAAGGTCTTCCCACACGTTTCTTACGGTCGCAACCACATCCGGATCGGTGGGAACAACCAGGTCGTAGGCGCTCTTCCCGATGGCCTCTTCCTTGGTGAAGCCGAATATCCGTTCGGCGGCGGGATTCCATTCGACAGCGTTGAAGTCGGTATCCCAGACGATGTATGCAAGGGGCATACGCTCGACGTGAAACTGCACTTGCTGCAAGGCATCGTTAAGCTGTTCGACGAATCTGCGGTGCTGTGTCATGTCGCGGATGACAGCGGTGAAGAGTGGTTCCGACCCACGTCTGCCTACCCCCAGCGAGATTTCAACCGGGACCTCTGTCCCGTCCTTGCGCAAGGCCTCGGCGTCGAGCGAGCGTCTGAAGGGTTCGTCCTTGCGTGTATTCACGTGGCGGCTGAACAGGCTATTGTGCCCGGACCGCCAGCGCGCGGGAATCAGGCGGTCGATGGCCATCGTTCGAGCCTCCTCAGCACTGTACCCGAAGAGCGCTTCAGCGGCCGGGTTCCACGAGATAATCCGGCCGTCGGGTCCCGCGGAGACCACTGCGGCATTGCACAGATCAACAAGGGTGGCATAGGCATCCACTGAGCGTCTGAGTTTCCGCTCGGCTGCCAGACGGTCGGAGACGTCGCGTAGCGTCGTCACGTAGACTCCGTCTCCGATAGCTGCGGCGTGTGCCTCGACCGTAACGCATGTGCCGTCCTTCCTCCTTACAATGCGGTCCTGTCGACTCCTGCCCTCCCTGCGTAGAAGATCGAAACGCTCATGCGAGAAGGCTCGCTCGGAAGGAATGGTGAGGTCCCCGATGCGCATGGTGAGAAGCTCGTCTATTGAGTAACCGGTCAGCTCGCAGGCACGTGCGTTCGCGTCGATGTAGTTTCCTTCGGCGTCGGTCACGAGCATGGCATCAGCGGCGTTATCGAACAGCCGCCGATCGTCGATGCGACGGGCTGCATGCTTGGCGTCGGCAGCCGCATCAGCCGGGCGAGGTGCGCCACCCGACTTATCAGTACTGGTATCGCCGGATTGTGCACGTTGAGCGTCCACGCCCATATCATATGCCCATGAGCCGGACAATGCGAGATACCGCGTGGCATGTGCCGGCGCTCGTCGCGTCACGGCAGGTGTCATGCGAGTATTGCCAGTGAGCGGGCGATGGGGTTGGCGGCCCGCCTCGTGCATGGTAGAGTGACAGGCATGATTGTTCTCGCGATTCTGCGGGCCGTTTAGGTCTAGCCGCCACGGATGGGCGGCCTGCGCGGGCACAGGGAGGTACCCGAGCCGATGTTCCTTAAGCGCATAACAGTCTGCGGGTTTAAGAGCTTCTGCGACCGGGTCGACTTCGAGTTCGGTCCGGGGATCACGTGCATCGTCGGCCCGAACGGGTGCGGAAAGAGCAACGTCGTCGACGCCTTCAAATGGGTTCTTGGGGAGCAGTCGGCCCGCTCACTCCGCGGGCGGCAAATGACGGACATGATCTTCAGCGGATCGTCCACGCGTCGCAGCACCAGCGTCGCGCAGGTCGATCTGGTGTTCGACAACTCAGACCGCACGCTGCCTGTAGACCTTGAGGACGTCACCGTCTCACGCAAGCTCTATCGTTCCGGCGAAAGCGAATACCTGCTAAACCAGAGCCCCGTCCGCCGAAGGGATATCCGCGAGCTCTTCATGGACACCGGCATCGGGACGGACGCGTATTCGGTCATCGAGCAGGGGAAGGTGGACACGCTGCTTCAGCACAGTCCTGCTGAACGGCGGGTCATCTTCGAGGAGGCCGCGGGCATCAGCAAGTACAAGGCCCGCAGGCGCGAGGCCGAACGCAAGCTGGAGCGCACACAGCAGAATCTGCTGCGCGTGGGTGACATCATAGAGGAGCTTGAGAAACGGCTACGCAGCGTAAAGCTGCAGGCTGGAAAGGCGCGTAGTTACAGGGAATACGAAGCCCGCCTCACCGAGCTGCGCTCCACCTACGCGTTGGCGGAGTACCATCGCTTCCGTGAGAAGACCAGTGGGTTGACTCGCCAGATCGGGAACCATAGCGACGAGGTCACGGCCCTGCGCACGCAAATCGATCGGACCGAGGCGGAAGGATCCCAGATGACGTTGCGGCTCGACGAGCTGGCAGATCAGATCGGCAAGACCGACAGCTTGCTCGCACAGGCCAGGTCCGACCGGGCGGCGCAGCAGGAGCGAATGGAATCAGCGCGAAGACGGGCGGAGGAGCAGAGGGGGCTGCTGGCGCGGGTTTGTGATCGGCTGGAGGGCGACAACGGCAGGATGGAGCGAGCCAATGCCGAGCTCCTGGAGCTTGAACAGGCCGCGGTGGAACTTGACGATCAAGTGCACCGTTTGGAGGTCCAGGTGGTCGAGCTCGGGCGTCGTGACCAGTCGCTGGCCCGCGAGTTGGCGCAGGCGCAGGGCGTCCTCGAGGATGAGAAGAGCGGCATCATCGAGTTGCTGCGCAAAAGTGCCCAGATGCACAACGAGCTCATTCGCCTCAACACACACCGTGAATCTCTCGTGGGGCAAAAGGGACGATTGTCGATGCGCGGCGCTCAGATTGCGGCCGAGCTCGAGGATCTACTCGGCCGGAAGGCACAGCTTGAGCGGCGCGTCCGGGAGTTGGATGCGCTGATCGTAGCGGAAAACGAGAAACTGGAAGCGAAGAAGCTTGAGTCCGAACGCATCGGCGTCCTACGGCGCCAACTCATCGGGGAGCTTGCGCAAACCAAGGAGCGACGCAGCGCCCTCGGATCGCGTCGCGAGGTACTACGCGACCTTCAATGCAGCATGGAAGGCGTAGGTGCCGCGGTGCGCCAATTGCTGGAAAGGAAGCGCTTGGGAGAGGGTGGCAACGGGCTTGACTGCATTCTGGGGCTCGTCGCAGACTTCGTCGATGCCGACGTAGCCCACGCACGGATTATTGAGGCCGTGGTCGGGGAACGCGACCAGCATCTTCTCGTGTCAAACGGTGACGCATTCCTGGCGTGCGTAGGAGCTCTAGATGAACTACCTGGGAGGGTAAGCGCGATCTGCGTGGATCGGCTGCCCCCTTTGCTCAATGAGAGAGACTTCTCCGATCAGCCTGGTTTCGTAGCGCGGGCGATTGAACTCGTTCGTGTTCCGGACGGCTTCGATGAACTAGCACGGTATCTGTTCGGCAAGGTGATCGTGGCGGAGGATATCGAGGCGGCCGTTGCTATGGCAACACTGGACGTTGCGGGGCATCGCTTCGTAACACGCATGGGAGAGCTTGTAGAGCCTAACGGATCGTTGACGTTGGGGCCGCCGGCGTCGACGGCAGGTTTGATCTCACGCAAGAGCGAACTGGCTGATATAGACAGCCAGATGGACGCGATCGAGAGCCGCGTCCGGTCTCTCTCTGATCAGCTCAACCGCACTGAAGCGGAGGCCTCCCATTTGGAGGAGGTGCGCCAGGAGCTACACGAAGCCGTATATGAGTCGAACACGCACAAGGTGGAAGCCAACAGCGCCCTCCATACGATAGCTGACGCTGTTCAGCGGTTGACCGGCGAGAGACCCATGATAGCCCACGAGGTCGCGCTGATCGAACAGCAGATCAACGACGTCCTGGAAAAGAGCAGTGACGAAAGCAAGTCGCTCGAGGCGCTGGAAAACGAGAATGCGCAGCGTGAGGAGAGGGTAAGGGCACACCAGGCGCGGATTGATGACGTTGTGGCGACGCGGCAGGAGGTTCAGGAGCAGTTGACGGATCTGCGGGTGAGCACAGGGCAACTAAGCGAGAAGAAGGCGGGCAACGCCGAGACCATCAGCTCCCTGAAAAAAGTCATCGCTGACCTGGAGCGATCCGCCGCCGGCGCCCGGCACGATATGGAGCAGTGCGAGGTCCGCATCCGCGAATCGGAGGGGAGCGAAGCGGCTGCCAGCGAGCAGAGCATGGCGCTGGCTGCCAGCATCGAGAAGTTGGAGGACGAGTCAACCGAGCTTAGGCGTGAGCGAGACGCTCTGCGCATGGACATGGACGGAAGAGCTCAAGAGATCAAGACCGCTCGCGGCAGCCTGGGGGTCGCGGAAGCCCGGCTTCACGAGTGTCAAATGGCCTTGGCTGAGGTGAAGGTGCGGCGTGATGAGCTTGTCGCTCGCGTAGCCGAAGAGCTGGGCGTCGACTTGCCAGCAAGTTACGAGCGCTATCAGCACGAAGAACAGAACTGGGAGGAAGTCGAGCAGCAGATTGCGGAGCTGCGTGCCAAGATGGACCGCCTCGGGAATGTCAACCTGGATGCCATCGGCGAGCTCGAAGAGCTGGAACAACGCCATAAGTTCCTCACTACCCAGCGCGACGATCTCACACAATCGAACGCACAGCTTCAGCAACTCATCGCCAAGCTCAACCGTGAGTCGAAGGAGCGTTTTGAGGCTTCGTTTCAACGCATTCGGGAGCACTTCCGGGCGATGTTCCGCAGGCTTTTCGGGGGTGGACGGGCGGACATTCTGCTGGAGGACTCCGACGACGTCCTGGACTCCGGTATCGAAATCGTCGCTCAGCCTCCGGGGAAGGAGCTGCAGGCCATATCCTTGATGTCGGGCGGGGAGAAGTCGCTGACGGCAATAGCCCTGCTGATGAGCATCTTTCAGAGCAAGCCGGCGCCGTTTGCGATTCTCGATGAGGTTGATGCCGCCCTCGATGAGGCCAACAACGATCGCTACAACCGGATTCTTCATGAATTCGTCAGCGCGTCCCAGTTCATCGTGATCACCCACTCCAAGTGGACGATGAACACGGCGGACCGCCTGTACGGGATCACCATGCAGGAGCCTGGAGTATCCACGCGCGTAAGCGTGGAGCTTACCGGCGCCAACGTTGCCTGATCGGCCGTAGGAGGGGCGAGGCAGCGTCCGAGGGCCCGTCGCATTTGACGTAGTCGGGTCGGCCGAGGAATACCGACGCTACGATCAGACGTTGACGGGACCGCTGGCCGTCCATTTGCGTCGCGCTTCAGAAGCGTCTGGTCCAGTCCTCAGACGCATACTTGGCTACCAGCGTAGATGCCGCCGCCAGTTCGTCCGTCGACCATCGGCCTTCCTCGAACACTTCGCCGGTCTTCGCCGCAAGCGTGGTTGCCAAGCGCTCCCGCACCTGCTTGACGGTTTGCTCGAAAGGCAGCTGCACGTCGGCGGTGGGCTGTTGTGGATGACGGTTGCCCAGTACGATCGACCCGTGCTGCAGAACGGCGTCGTGCGTACGGCGTTGCGCGCTGCCTGCGATCTTGTCGCGCCCAATGAGTAGATCATAACAGTGTCGGCGCTGAAAGCAGAAGAAGGGCCCTCGTGACGCTCCCGAGTCGTCACTGATCCCGCACGGTGTCGCCTTTATGCCTAGTATTGCAAGGCAAGCGATGATCGCCTCGTGCACCAGCTCGTAGAGTCGGTTCGCCCCGGTCGAGGTAAGTGAATGGCCCACCGGCATGGTAAGGGAATACGTGAGTTCGAGGTCATGAAGGATGGCGCCGCCGCCCGTCGTACGCCTCACGAGCGGGAGCTCACCAGCTGGTGGGGGCAACGCCTCGTAATCGGCATAGGGTTGGAAGTAACCGAGCGAGATGGTCGGTGTTTCCCATTGATAGAGTCGCAGCGAAGGAACCGACTCGCGCCGCCCCACACGTACAAGTAGTGCCTCATCGCGGGCCATATTGGCCTGGCCGCCCATGGCTGCATCGTTCAGCACACGGATCGCTTGCGAGCGCGCCATGGAAGGACAACCTGCTACTCTTCTGCAGTGTCGTCGGACACGTGGAGCTGGTGCAGGAACTCGCTGCGCGTGGAGAGCACGAGCCGTGTTCCACGCCCGAGCGTCCTCTTATAGGCCTCCAACCGCCGCAAGAACTCGTAAAACCCGGGAGATTCTCCAAATGCCTTGGCGGTGATTTCGATGACCTCAGCGTCGGCGTGCCCACGGATTTCGGCGGATCGCTTAACCATATCGCCCTCAATCTCGTCCAACTCCTTGCGCGTTCTTCCGAGAATGCGGTTTTTTTCCTCCACAGCCTCGGACTCATAAAGGCTTGCGATCCGCATTCGCTCCGATCGCATCCTCTCGTAGACTTTCTCGCGCACTGACTTGATGTAGTTGATGCGTTTGATTCGCACGTCGACCAGCTCCATGCCGTACGTCTCGCGCAGATCCAGGCTTGCAGCCTCCCTGATTCCTTTTTCAATCTGCCGGCGTCCCGTCGTAACGCGTTCGCGGCGTGCGGCCCAGTCCTTCTCCAGCTCCTCGCTTTCATATTGCAGCGGATCATCTGTGGTGCGCACGGTATCTATCAGGTTGTTGCTCGCGACCATGGCACGGACGGACGAGTCGACGAGCTCGTCCAGTCGCTGCTGGCCTTTCCGTTGTGTGCGCACGCGTTTGTAGAACGTCATGGGATCGACGATGCGCCACCTTGCCCACACATCGATGAAAATGCGGCGCTTGTCCTTGGTGGGCATGTCCTGCGGATCACCATCCCAAGGCAGTAGCCGCTTCTCCAGGCGGTGTACCTCGTGCACGAATGGCACCCTGAAATAGGCGCCCGCCTGCGTCACAGCGCGCACCGGCTTGCCAAACTCCGTGATGACCGCCTGTTGGCCTTCAGGGACGACGTAGACAGCAAGCCTGAGCAGAATCAGAGTGCTTATGACAATAAGGATGATTACAGTCTTAGCGACCCTCATCGGTCACCTCCTTGGAGATTGTCTGCGTGTGCAGTGCGGATCGCGAACCTCCGGCGCCACCCAGGTCAAGGAGAGGTAGTATTCCGCTGAGCGATTCGTCGACGATGATCTTGTCGTCGACGTTGGCCAGGATTTCCTCCATCGCCTCCAGGTACAAGCGCTTCGTTGTTATTTCTGGAGCCTTCTGATACTCCGCCAGTTTGGCGGTAAAGGCTGCACTCCTGCCCTGTGCTTCCTTTGTGACGCGCAAGGCGTAACCTTCCGCCTCGGCAACGGCCCGATCCCGTGCGCCTCGCGCCGCAGGGATCTGGCGGTTTCGCTCGCCTTTGGCGTCGTTGACAACGCGTTCCTTGTTTTGCTTGGCCCGGTTGACTGCGTCAAAGGCATCCTTGACCGGGTCGGGCGGCGTGGCGGACTGGAGTTTGACGGCTTCGATCTTTATCCCCGCTTCATACCCGTCGAGCATCTGCTGCATCTCCTCCTTTGTCGCGGCGGCAATCCGGTCCCGCCCGGTGGTTATCACCGAATCGACGCTGACGTCGCCGATAACGCGGCGCATCACCGCTTCCGAGACATCTCCGATCAAGTTGCGGGCGTTTGCGTCGGGTGCTGACGTGCCATCGCCGCCGATGTTGAACAGGTAATCCTCAGGATCCTTGATGCGGTACAGCACGACCCATTCCACGTGCGCCAGATTGAGATCGGCAGTAAGCATCCGTGCCATGGTCTTGTCGCCGTCGTCGGGAACGGCGTACTCAGTTCTCCGGGCGGGCATGATGGTGCGGTAGCCGAACTCCAACGGTTGCACGCGCTCTACGGGAACGGTGTAGACGGTGTCTATGGGCCAGGGCAGTTTGAAGTGAAGCCCCGATTCCACCGTGTCGGCGAGCTTCCCCAGGCGAAGAACGACAGCTTCGCTGTCTGCCTCGACCTTGTAGACGGTCGTCTGTAGTTCCCAGAGGGCGGCAAAGATGACCGGTACGGCTATGATGCGCTTACGGTACCGCCGCCAGTATTGCCTAAACGCCAATTCGAGGTCGACTATGTCCTGCGTCATGCGCGCCTCCTTGAGCCTGCGCCGTGCTCTCGCAACAAGAAACTGACCGGGACAGATCATACCACCCCCGGCGGTGGTGGCGAGCCCACCGTACGGGCGTGTCCATAATCGCCGACCGACGTCTCAGGGCTCCCCTTCGCCATCCGGTCGCTCTGCTGGGCGACGGCGGTGCACGGTTACAATTTCAGAATGGTTGTTCAACTTGCCGACATTGTCTCGGACTCGTACAATCAATTGCCTGAGTCAAGCGGGTTGTTTGGTTTGCAGCAGATGAGACGGGGCTACCAGCGTGAACCAGCGTGACAGATTCGCGGGGATATCGCGGTGCAGCCCGTCAGCCGGGCTGGTGCGGGTGGCGGCATGCCTGCTGCTAATGGGCATCCTGCCGACCGTGCGGGTCATTTGGGCTGAGGAACGGCCCGAACGCACGGCGGCACCGGCGGGGCCCACAGCCGCTCTTCTGCCTATTCACGGCGAGATAGACCAAGTGATGGTCTACAGTCTGGAGAGGCGCATCAAGCTCGCCCGTGAGAAGGGGGCGTCCATAATGGTGTTCGATATGGACACTCCGGGGGGCCTGGTGACCAGCTCGATCGAGATAGCCGACTTGATCAAGAACCTACCCGACATAAAGACGGTCGCCTGGGTCAACCCTAACGCCCACTCCGGTGGTGCCATCGTAGCGGTCGCATGCAAGGAAATAGTGATGGCGCGCTCGTCGCGCCTTGGTGATGCCCAGGTCATCATGGGGGGACCGGGGGGCGTCGCCGCAGTCCCCGAGGATCTGCAGCCGAAAGCTTACACTCCGGTAATCAATGAGTTCCGGGCGTCGGCAAGGCTTAATGGATACAGCATGGTCCTGGCGGAAGCGTTCGTGATTCCGGATCGCGAGGTCTGGTGGGTCGAGAACGCCGAAACCGGCGAACGCAAATTCGTCTTTCGCGAGGAGAAGAAACGGCTTTTGGGAGAGGTTGAAGCCTCATCTCGTCACGAAGCGGACGAGGGCACAAAGGGCGAAGACGAGGCGGCATCAGACGAGGCGGCATCCACGGGCTCCGAGCAGTCGGAATGGAGGCTTGTGGAGAAGTACTACGACCCTCTGCTTGAAATGGAAGTGGACGCGATCCAGCCCGTTGTGCGTGATGATGAGCTCCTCGAGATGTCCGCCGCTCAGGCCCACGCGTGGGGCTTCAGCAAGGGGATTGTGACCGACGAGAGCGGGCTCCGCGGGCGCTACGGTTTGGCATCTCTCATCCACGTCGTACCCACCTGGTCGGAGGTTCTGGCCGATTGGCTGACGTCCACCTACGTGCGGGGCTTTCTGATGCTGCTCATACTCCTGGGCGTTTATGTGGAGTTTCATACCCCCGGTGTCGGTGTCGCGGGGCTGGTAGCGCTTATCGCCCTAGTGGTGTTCGTGGGGGCTCCCTATCTGACGGGCCTGGCCAACGTGTGGGAGATTCTGTTCCTCGCCGTGGGTATTCTGCTGATCGCGCTGGAGATCCTGGTGATTCCCGGGTTCGGCGTGGCGGGCATATCGGGTGTCATCCTGGTGATCGTAGGCCTGCTTGCGACCTTCGTCCCGG
>JBHHXS010000023.1:0-20999 GCA_046757145.1 Phycisphaerae bacterium
CGGAATCACGAAACAGGTGGCCACCATGGTCCAAAAATGCGGGCGAAGGGGCCCGTAAACTTCATCCAGAAGATACTCATGTGGGCCGGCTCGTTGCCATAAAAGGTCGTAAGAAACTCAGACGCAGTGAAATACAACCAGGCAAAGCACATCACCAGGAGCAACAGGCCAAGGTTGTTGAAGTGTACCTCCTTGAGATACTCTCCCAGCCCGTACACCCACCTTATGATCGCCATCGCCACGATCAATGCTGCGATTCCCGAGAAGATCGCCCCGACTACGAAATACGGGCCGAAGATTGCGCTATGCCACATCGGTTGAATCGTCATCGCGAATACGAAGCTCACGACGGTGTGAACGGAGACTGCAACTGGGATGACGATGACCGCCATGATCCCGATGAGAATATCCAAGACGCGATGCTGCCTGGGTGTTCCCGTCCAACCCAGCGCGAGAAGGCGATAGAACCAGTGCCATTTCGTAGTGTGGTCGCGGATGATCGCGATGTCCGGAATAAGCGGCAGGTACAGGTAGGTCGTGCTCATGGTGAGATAGAGCGTGATGCTGCAGACATCCCACAGTAGAGGCGACTGTAATCTGCCGAACTTGATCACGTTGAGCATGCGGTCAGGTCTGCCCAGATCGATTAGGATGTTGCCCACCCCGAACAGGATCACCATGACGGTGATGACCTCGGCGGATCGGGTGATGGTGCGCCGCCACTCCGCCCCGACTATTCTCAATATGGCTGAAATGAGCGTGCCGGCGTGGCTGATCCCGATGAAGAACACAAAATTGGTGATATAGAAACCCCAGTAGACGGGGCGACCCAACCCGGTCACTCCCAGCCCTTCGCGATACTGGGTAATATAGGCGAATACGCCCAACCCGATAATGCTCAAGAGCACCGCAACCGTCACGTAGAATCTCGGGCCGGTGTGGAGGATCGGGTCGAGGAGGACTGCATCCTCGACCAGCGTTGTGGAAGCGCGTTGCTTGGCGGCGGCCGACACGTCAATCACCCTCACGTAGATAAACGACCTTCGGTTCCGTGCCCAGGTCCTCGAGCAGCTTGTACGCCCTGCGGCTGTGAGCGAGCTTGGACACTTCGCTGCCCGGGTTCGAAAGGTCTCCGAATACCATCGCTCCCGTGGGGCAAGCCTCGACGCACGCCGGGGTATACTCCCCCTCGCGCAGGGACCTGCCCTCGGCCCGAGCCTGATCGCGAGCGTTCTGCAGGCGGTGGTGGCACAGCGTACATTTCTCCACCACGCCTTTCGGTCTAACAGAGACGTCGGGGTTTAGCAGTCTGTCCATAGGCTCAGGCCATTGCGGCGTGACCCAATTGAAATAGCGTGCGGTGTAGGGACATGCCGTTGTGCAGTACCGGCAACCTATGCATCGGCTGAAAACCTGTCCGACAATCCCCTCCTCGTTAAGCATAGTCGCTCCGACTGGGCAGACCTTGACGCAAGGCGGATTGGCACAGTGCAGGCAGGGGCGAGGCAACAGTCTCTCGATCGCTTTGGGACGCTCGCCCTCCCCCTCGAACGGGATCATCTCCATCCAGGTGTAGTTCCTCCCACGCCGCGCGTCCTCGGCGCCGGTTGGAGGCATGTTGTTCTCCAACTGACAGGCGGTGACACAACCCTGGCACGCAGTGCAGCGGTCAAGGTTGATTGTCATGCCCCACTTGGCCATCAACGTACTCCTGCCGGATGCCCTACCAGGCTCCGCCTACACCTTGCGTATGGTCGCCCGCGTCGAGGTCCACAATGACGTCCCGGTAAGGGGGTCGACGCGAGCATCCACGATGTCAGCGGGGTTCTCACCGATTCCCGCGCACCAGCGCCCGCCCGTCTTATGCCCGAAGCCGAAGGGGATTGCGATGACGTCACGCATCAAGCCGGCATAGACCCTCACCGGAAGGACGAGCTTGCCGCGCGGCGTCTGCACCTCCGCCCGGTCGTGGGAGGTCAGATCAAAACGCTCCGCAGTTTCCGGGTGTATCTCCACCCAGGTTCGCCATTTCTCAAACATGTATGCCCCGGCGATGTCGTTCAGCCACGGGAGGTTCGGGCTCGCCACGCTGGTGAGGTTGGGCAACGAGTAGACGTAGACCTCAAGCGGGTACGTCGCGTCGTGGCTTCGCTCCTCAGTCCGGCAGTCGGGCAGGTGTTTGCGGTCGTCGACCGACGATCCCTCGGTTGCCGGCATCGCCTTGAACGATTGAGCCAGATACGCCGAACTGAAGGCGAACTTGCCCGGTGGAGATCTGAATACGCGTTCAGGCTCATGGTAAAAGTAGATGGGGTCAGTCCAACCTCCGCCTGCAAGCACGTCCCGCTTAAAGTCCTCGAAGCTCTTGGAAAACGGTGCGCGCCACCCGCGGCTCTCAAGCAACTGTGCCCAGCTCTCCTCGTTTGCCGGGCCGAACGCAGCGCCTTTGCCCGTGTTAAACAGCTCGCGGCAGACAGCGTCAACTGCCTCTTCGCTGCTGGACCAAGGAAGTGATGCCCCGATGAACCCGCCGAGGTGTTGAGCAGTAGCGTGCAGCACGTCGTACGGGTCGCGCATTCCAGACGGCGACTTTATAACAGGTTGTGAGATAGTGACAATCGGGTGTCCTTTAAGTGTGCTGCCAATGCTGTAATCCCAGCGGTGCAGCCCATGTGGCACAGGAAGGATCAGGTCAGCGTGGCGATTCGTGTCGTTGTGATACCCCGAGAACGCAACTACAAACGGTACTCCCGAAAGAGCGGCACCGAAACGTGCTCCCTCGGCCAAGGCAAACACCGGGTCCGCGTCAACGAGCACAGCCGCCTCCACGGAATAGGGTCGACCGTTCTCAATTGCCTCTGTCAATCGATCAATCGCGTTGTCGGCAAGGCGGCGCCGTGCCTTGGGGCCGTCGAGAGGGGCCCTGGCCAGACCACGCCTCGCCACATCGTCGACCTCACCTTCCAACTCCAGAAGCGCAAGATCCTGGAAGACGACCACTCCCCCAGGTACGTCGATGCTTCCGCTGAGGGCGTTGAGACAGTGGATGGCCATCCTATCGTATGTCGCCTGCGCCCTGCACCCACCACCGTCGAAGCCCAGTGCCAGCGCCGGGCGGTTGTTGCTGTATTCGCGGGCCAGGCGGAAAACTGCTCCCTCCGGCACTCCGGTCACCGCTTCAACGCGCGACGGAGAAAAATGCTGCAGCACCATCCGGCGGAAACCCAAATGACTCACGCCGTCACGGTCAACCCAGTCCTCAAAGCCGAACCCGTAACGCTCCACAAATGTCCGGTCGTACAGGCCCTCGCGAATCATGACGTGGGCGATGCCCATCGCCAGCGTTCCCTCCGAACCCGGTCGGATAGGAATCCATTCGTCGGCCTTGGTGGCCGTCAGTGAGAAGCGCGGTTCGACATGGACCCACCGTGGCCTGAACCCCGGGCGTCCCCGCCGAAACTCAGCGAATGCCCGTGCGGCCTGCTCGGCAGACCAGTGCGCGTCGAGCCACCCGCTCGAGAAGGACAAGACGTAGGCGGCTCCTGCGAGGTCGTATCCTATCCGCTGCCTGACGCCGTGAGTCGCAAGTACCGCCGGCTGCACCCCGAGATTGTCGTCCGGAAAGGCATCGATCAGGTTAGGCGAACCATACGCAGACATGAAGCGCCGCCATGCCATCGACGTAACGCCGCGGTCGCGCCCGAGCACCGCGCAAAGCGCCTGCGGGCCGGGCTTGCTGCGCAGCGCCCCAAGCTTCGTCGCCAACGTCTCGATTGCCTCGCCCCAACCGATCTCCTCCCAGCGCCCCGAGCCTCGCGGACCAACGCGCCTAAGGGGATGCTGCAGGCGGTCGGGGTTGTACAAGTCCTGCAGAACCGCCGATGCACGAGAGCAGAGCCCGCCGCGGTTGGCTGGATGGTCCTTGTTTCCGCGCACGCCTACCGCACATCCATGAACGACACGGACTACCAGCCCACACCCACCCGGGCACATCGGACACAGCGTATTGACGAACAGCTCTCGTGGCCTGTCCTCGCCCGCGCTGGCGTATTCGACGAACCACGACTTGGGCGCGGCCCACGCGCAAGCGGCCGACCCGTAGGTCGCCCCGAGGGCTGTGAGGAACTCACGACGATCAAGCTGCAGCCAATCCTTCATCCGTTTTACCGCCCGTAGTCGTCCCCCTAGCGCCCCAGGGGTTTCATGCTGTTCTGGCGTGACGCGACGAGGAACTTCATCTCTACCGCCTCCATGTGCTCTTCGCCGTCCCTCTCAACGAGAGCCTCCGTCGAATACTGGTAGTACAACGCTGCGGAGACGGTGAGTCGTGCCGATTCCACGTCGCGAAAGACCACGTCGATTGACCTTGATTCTCCCGGCTTGAGCCTGGTGTCGCTGCGGATTCTGGCGGCCTGAACAAAGACCTCGTGCTCCCGCCGCAGAGGTGTCCCTTTCTCGTTCAGCATGACGACCTCAAAAGGTACGTCCTTCTGCCCGACGACCCGCCCGCGATCCTTGATGCTCACCTCAAGCACCGCCCGGTGCATCGGAAGCCCGGTGGGGAAACAGTGCCCGCTGCCCTTGTTTGCAACCTTGACATACACGCGCACTTCGTCGGTGATCCACTCGTAGCCTTCCAGCTCCAGCGTGATGGCCTCGCGCACGCGCCCGATGTCATGCGAACCAGAGACGTCGTGAAGGTTAACCGACGTCGGCGCGTCACCCTTTACCTCCAATGCGACCACGCGACCCGGAACAAGAGGCATGTGACAATCCTGGCATTGCGTGCCGCGCTTTGCGTAATAACTCCCTTTCCATTCGCTGTAGGTGCCCAGCACGCTCACGCCGTGCGAGTTACGGTACTCATGGCATGCAGCACAGAATTCCGCGGACGTGTGCAACTGTGAGTCGACTATCTTGTGTGCCGGCGACTGGGCATGGCGCAGCGGGCCGTACTTCACGGAACCAACGGTGAGCCGCACCGAGTCGCGCGGATCGTTCAAATCCACAGCAGAAATGCTGTGGCAGAAATCACAGGTGACGCCTTCCGCAGTTATTGGCTGTTCGACGTTATAGTCCTCACCATGGCGAACCGTGGGAGCGTGGCAGGATAGGCAGACACGCGCGCGCTCAGCGCCGTACGTCTCTTTGGCGCGCTTGTACGCCGCCTGAAACACGCGGTTCGACCAGGCATTTGCGTGCAGCGACTGCCGCCAAACCGCGAAGATTGCCTGATGACACTCACTGCAAACCACTGACGACGTCCAACCGGAAGGGTTGACCACGGGAAGCTGTTTTTCGCCGGAGGTTTTGCTCTGCGGCAATTCCCCCATCGCCAGCGCCAAATTGCACACCCAATTCACAGTGAGTAGCGCCGCGACCACGGACGCACCGCGCCTGGTCATTGCCTTGGACGAAACAACGCCATTCTGCTCTGTCGATGCTCCGGATTGCTGTCCCATGCGCTCGCCCACAATAAATGTCCGTCCCGAGTGGCTCAGGCGCCACAGGGCAGAAGAACCCCGTGAATCGACGCCATACAAGGCATGTGCCACCGCAGCTCCACCCGCATCACGTGCGGGCCTGTTGTCACGACGCCCGATTGAGCATCACTAAGCGTCTCTATAAACGCTTTGTTGCGCCCGCCTGCAGATCGTGCATCCAGATCGCATGCATGGCCTGCAGACGTCTCCCAATGACGCCTGCAAGGTTGCGCATGAAAAGGTAGCCAGTGAGCGGATCACGCTCGAAGTAGTCGTGCAGCGCTTTACGCTGGAAAACGGTAAAGGTGCACCGGCTTGCACAGCGTGCGCTAAGCGTGAAGTGATACGGCCAAACGAGCGACGACCAAGCCACCACATCGCCCGCCTGTTTCGTCTCCATGCTAACGGTGCGCGTGACACCCATGATTTCCACGGGGGCGAGCAGTTCGACCACGCCCTCGCGCAGAATCATGAGCTGTTCGGCATCCTGCCCGCGCTCAAAAAGCGTGTCACCGGCTTCGAACGACGCTGTGTTGCCCTGTGCGGTTAAGGCTTCGACGGCCTCTTCCGAAATCTCCTGGAATACAGCAACCTGCGTATGGCTGAATCCATCTACTTTTCCCATCATCACCCCCTTGCGAGTACCTCTACCGCTAACGCCAGCGTACTTAGTTCTCTTAATGCACCAAACGGTTGACTGTGTCAAGCGCGCGTTCAGCTCTTCCACGCCGCATATCTGCTATCTGAACACCAAGAGACACATGGCCCGGGCGCCGCCTCATGGAGGCGATTGGCCTATCAACTTGAGGAATGCCTGCTCGTCGATGGTTGTGATGTGAAGTTTCCTGGCTTTCTCCAGCTTGCTTCCGGGCTTCTCGCCGACTATCACGTAGTCCGTCGCTTTGGTAACGCTTCCCGTTGTCCTTCCTCCCATGCTCCTGACGAGGTTCTGTGCCTCACTTCGGCTCATGCTCTCCAGCGTGCCGGTGATGACGACGGTTTTTCCCAACATGGCATCGGATGGGGGCGGCTCCTCGCCCTTGGTTGTGTCAGGCTGCACCATGGTGACGCCCATCGCCTCGAGTCGCGCGATCAGCGCTTTTCCCGCCTCGCTGTGCAGATAGCAGACAACGCTCCCCGCGACCTCC
This sequence comes from Phycisphaerae bacterium, assembly GCA_046757145.1. GTDB lineage: Bacteria > Planctomycetota > Phycisphaerae > UBA1845 > UBA1845. Next base: position 6,632 of record JBHHXS010000023.1, read on the forward strand.
GGGCCGACGCCGTCGATCACCGTCAGCTCCTCTTCGCTTGCCGCCATGACCCGCTTCATGCTCCGGAAGTGCTTAGCGAGAAGCTCCGCAGTGGCACCACCCACGTGGGGGATGTTGAGCGCCGCAAGGAGACGGGACAACGGGCGCGCCTTAGATGCGTCGATAGCGTCGAGTAGCTGGCCGACACTTTTATCGGCGAATCCCTCAAGGTTGACAAGTTCACTCGCGCGTCCCCTTAGCCGGTAGATATCAGGGATGTGCGTAACGAACCCCTTGTCGACAAGGACCTCCACCGTCGACGTACCAAGCCCCTCGATGCCCATGGCGTTACGCGACGCAAAATGTCTCAGGCGCTCCTTGATTTGCGCCGGGCAATCGGGATTGCGGCAACGCAACGTGGGAAGGGTGCGCACAATTCGCACCGGCTGGTCACACCGGAAGCAGGTGATGCGCGCCTTCCTCCGCTGCATGACCTTGAATGCATCATCGCACGTTCGATTCTCACATCTGAAGGCTACATAACCCGGATCGGGTTCATCATACTTTAGAACCGAGCCGCAGACCGGACACGTGTGCGGAACCCGCACAGGATTGGCCCCCAGCTGGCGCTTCTCTTCCACCACCTCTACAACCTGCGGGATGATCTCACCGGCCTTCTCGACGAGAACGGTGTCCCCACGGCACAGGCCGAGGCGCTCAATCCGAACCGGGTTATGCAAGCTGGCGTTACTCACGGTTGTCCCGCCTAGGTGGACCGGTTCGAGTTTGGCGACCGGGGTAACGGCGCCGGTCTTGCCGACCTGGTACTCAACGTTAAGCAGGACGCTCTGCGCTCGCTCGGCAGCGAACTTGTAGGCGATGCACCAGCGGGGATAACGACTCGTTGCCCCAAGGGCATCGCATTGCGCGAGCGCGTTCACCTTAATTACCAGACCGTCAGTGTCGTAGGGGTACTCGCGGCGACGGGAATCCCACGCCGGCAGATGTTCAACGATCTCATCGATTGAGTCCACGACCTTGCGGAACCGGCTCACCGGTACACCCCAGCGTTCGAACCGGTCAAATAGCTCGCTGTGAGTTGCGACCATAAGCGGCTCCATCCGCCCGAATCCGTGCGAGACGAACAACATTCCCCGACCGGCCACATTGCGGGGGTCGAGTTGCTTTAGCGTTCCCGTCGTTGCATTGCGTGGGTTGGCGAACGGCTGTTCGCCGCGCTCTTCACGCCTTGCATTGAATCTGTAAAAGTCCTCTCTGGGCCAGACAACCTCTCCGCGCACGTCGAGCAGGCGCGGTACGTCGTTCCCAGTGAGCCTGAGAGGAACCGAGCGAATCGTCCGGACATTGGCTGTGATGTCGTCACCGGTCACGCCGTCGCCTCGCGTGGCCGCCTGGACGAGCACGCCCTCCTCATATAGCAGGGTCACGGCTACACCGTCGATCTTGGGGTCGGTGACATATGCGTAGCGCTCGCCTCCGAGCCCCTTGCGGACCCGCTGATCGAACTCGCGTAGCTGCCGTTCGTCGTAGGTGTTGTCCACGGACAGCATGGGTACGGCGTGCGTAACGTGGGCGAAGCCGTCGATAGGAGACCCTCCCACCCGCTGCGTTGGGGAGTCTGTTGTGATTAGCTCAGGATGCTCCTCCTCGAGGGAGCGAAGCTCTGCAAGGAGCTGGTCGTACTGCCGATCGGTGATCGAGGGTTCACCCAGCACGTAGTAAGCGTAATCGTGCCGGCGAATCTCCTCGCGCAGAGCATGGACTCGTTTCTCTGGCGTGGGGGGCATAGCACATTCGTCACCTAATGCCAGGCCCGCCGGCGACGTCCCGCCGGCGTGCGCACAAAGACAACGCGTATCGAGCGTACTGCTCATCCGTCGCAATGATAACCCTCGCCACCGCCCCGCACTAGTCCCGGCGCCCGATCGCCGGTCGGGTGAAGGCGGTCGAGCGGCTAGTGCACCGCGAAGTACTTCGCTTGTCGGTGATGGACAATGATAGTGGTGGTGGTCTGCTCCGGTTCAAGCTGGAATTCCTCTGTCAGCGCCACTCCGATACGGTCCGGCCGAAGCAGCGGCCAAAGCTTGACCTGGTCCTCGAGCCGTGGACACGCGGGATACCCGAAGCTGTAGCGTGAGCCCTGATATCGCTGTTTAAATATATCCTGTTTGGCCCGGGCGTCATTGCCCGCGATACCCCACTCGACGCGTATCTGCTTGTGTATGTACTCCGCCAACGCCTCGGCCAACTCGACGCCGAGCCCGTGCAGGTGCAGGTAATCCTGATACCGGTCCGATGCGAACCATTCGCGCGCGACCTCACCGATCCGGCTGCCAACGGTCACGATGCTGAAGGCGGCCACATCGATCACATCGCCCGTAACGGGCCTGAAGAAGTCGCTCAGGCACCAGTACGGTGGTTTACCCATTCGCGGAAACTCGAATCGCGCCGTCTCCTGCTCTCGATCGTGGGGGTCGAACACGACGAGCGTGTCGCCGTCCGCCTGCGCGGGCCAGAATCCGTAGATCGCCTGCAGCTGAAGGATGCCTTCCTGTTCACAGCGCTCGAGCAGGCGTCGCAGGATGGGCCTGACCTCTTCGTTCACGTATCGTTCGAATTCCTCGGGTTTGCGGCGGTTCTTGCGGTATTGCCACTGCACCTGGAAGAGCATGTTCTCATTCAGATACGCCAACGCGGCGCGCGGGTCGATGCGTGTGACCACGCGGGAACCCCAAAACGGCGGCTCGGGTACAGGCTCATCACGCAGGATGTCCGACTGGGGAGGCACGAAGCCGTAGCGAACGGACGCCTCCGCGTGAACCGCGGGCGGCAAGGCTCGAGAGGTCTCACGCGCAGCCGGCTCGGCGCCGGCTACGGAGCTCTCCGCTACGGTTTGAAGCGGCGATCCCACAGCGCCGACGCGTCCCGACATTAGTTCATCCATAAATCGCAGACCGGTGAAGGCGTCCTTAGCGTAGGAGACGGTCCCGGCATACAGGGGTTGAAGTTCCTGCTCTACGTACCTGCGTGTCAACGCCGCTCCGCCTAGGACAACCGGCACAGTAATGTTGCGCTCATTGAGCACCTCAAGATTGTCGCGCATAACAACAGCGGACTTCACCAGCAGGCCTGACATGCCGATGGCATCCGCATTGTGCTTCTCGTAGGCATCGATGATGCTTCCGATTGGCTGCTTGATGCCCAGGTTGTACACGGTGTACCCGTTGTTGGTCAGGATGATGTCTACGAGGTTCTTGCCGATGTCGTGCACGTCGCCGCGCACCGTCGCCAGTACGATCGATCCTCTGCTGTGGTCATCGGTCTGGTCCATCAGCGGCTCGAGATAGGAGACAGCCGCTTTCATGGTCTCGGCAGACTGCAGAACGAAGGGAAGCTGCATCTGGCCCGCCGCAAACAGATCACCTACCGTTTTCATTCCATCGAGCAGCACTTCGTTGATGATCTCGAGCGGAGAGCGCGTGAGCATGGCCTCTTCCAAGTCCTCGTCAAGACCGTGGCGCTCACCGTTGATTATCCGCTGCTTCAGGCGGTCCTCGACGCTCTTGGGGTGCGCAGCTTCGCTCTGCTCGACGGGAACGTCCTCAGCAAACGCGCCCAAGAGCTTCTGCAGAGGGTCGTAGTCATCACTGCGACGATCGAATACCAGATCCTCAGCGATACGACGATGCTCGTCGTCAATCTTGTACAGGGGGAGGATACCGCTGATGTGGAGGATGGCGGCGTCCAGACCCTGCTGACGCGCAAGATGGAGAAACACGCTGTTGAGAACCCGCCGTACAGGCGGCTTCACCCCGAAGCTGATGTTGCTGATACCCAGCAACGTATGTGCATGCGGGCATGCCTCCTTGATACGCCCGATGGCGTCAAGCGTCTCCAACCCCAGACGCCGATCGGACTCGCTGCCCGTGCAGATGGTAAACGTCAGAGGGTCGAAGATCAGGTCCCCCGGCTTCATGCCGTGCCGGTTCACGACGAGGTCGTAGAGGCGTGATGCGACGGCGACCTTCCGCTCCGCCGTTCTGGCCATTCCCTCCTCGTCTATGGTAAGCGCGATCAACGCGGCACCGTAGCGTTTTGCGATTCGGCAGATGGTGTCGGCTTTGCCTTCACCTTCCTCGAGATTGATGGAGTTGATGATGCACTTGCCCCCTGCGAACTTGAGCGAGGCTTCCAGCACAGCCACCTCCGTCGTATCGATGACCAGCGGTGCTGCAACGTCAGCCACCAGCCGTTGCAGCAACCTGCACATGTCAGATGCTTCGTCGCGGCCAACGTACGCCGTGGAGACGTCCAACAGGTGACTTCCATGGCGCACCTGCTCACGGGCCATCCTGACCATTCCGTCAACGTCATCCGCAGCGAGCAGTTCACGGAACTTCCTCGAGCCGGTGGCGTTGGTTCGTTCCCCGATCGCCAGGCACGCCTTTTCCTGTCTGATGGGCACAGCCTGGTAAAGACTGCTGACGAACGGCTGGGCGACTATCTGCCTGCGCTTGGGCTTCCTACCTTCCATGGCGTCCACCACAGCTCCGAGGTGTTCAGGTGTCGTGCCGCAACATCCGCCTACGATGTTCACGCCGTCAACCTCCACAAACTCGACGAGCCACTTGACCAGCTCAGCCGGGGTGAGCGGGTAATAGGTATGCCCGTCGACGAGCTGCGGAAGCCCGGCGTTTGGTTGCACTATGAGAAGTCGATCACAATTGCCACTCAAGTATCTGAGGTGCTCGCTCATTTCTTGCGGCCCGGTGGCGCAGTTGAGGCCCATCGCAGCCACCTGGTCGTAGGCGCTAATTGCAACGACTGCAGCCGCCACGTCGGTGCCGATGAGCATCGTGCCGGTGGTCTCCACGGTTATGGTGCAAAGTAGCGGGACCTGCCGGCCCCGTTCGGCCATGGCGTCGGTTACGGCGACGATGGCGGCTTTGGCTTGTAGAATGTCTTGGCACGTTTCGACCGCGACCGCGTCGACGCCTCCGTCGAGCAGGCCACGGGCTTGCTCACAGTAGCTATCCAGCAGCACATCCCAGGTGATGTGCCCTAGTGAGGGCAGGCGCGTGCCGGGCCCGATGGACCCTATCACAAACCGCGGCCGCGTAGGGCGCTCGAATTCTGCGCACGCTTCGCGGGCGATCTGCACGGCTCTGGTGTTCAGCTCGTACGTCCTGTCCGCCAGGCCGTACTCCGCGAGGACGACCTTGCTGGCCCCGAAAGTGTTGGTGAGAACCGCGTCACAGCCAACGACCAGAAACGAGCGGTGGATGTCGCGCACCGCCTCGGGCCTGGTCTGCACCAGAATCTCGGTACAGTTTTCAAAGCCGTCATAATCGCTAAGCGCCAGGTTAAGCGCTTGCACGCTGGTGCCCATTGCCCCGTCAAAGACCAGGACGCGTTCCCTAGCCACGTCCAATAACCTGGACGACACCATTGCGGTTCCTCCTAAGCAGAAACGAATCGACCCGGCCGGGGCTCCCGGCACGCTTCGCGCATTATATCATCGACCGTGCCGAAAAGCGCCCATAGCGGTGTCACCGAACGCGGCGCATGTGGGCGCAACCACGGGCCGGCGCATATGCATATGAGCGCTACTGCAGGACTTCGCGAAAGTGATCGACCGTTCGGCGCAGTCCTTCACGCAGCGAGACCGCCGGTCGCCAGCCGAGCCGGTTACGGGCGCGCGTATTATCGGGCCGGCGGCGCACGGGGTCGTTCTCAGGCAGCGGGCAATACTGCGTCTCGAGTTTGCGCCCGAGGATCTCCCCGAGGCAATCGACCAGATCGTTCAAGGAGCATTCTTCGTCGTGGCCGACGTTGATGGGCTCGGCACACCCTTCCCCTTCGTACTCCATGAGGGCGACAATGCCGTCGATCATGTCATCCACGTAGCAGAAAGAGCGGGTCTGCGTGCCGTCTCCATACACGGTCAGCTTTTGGCCTTTAAGCGCCTGCACAATGAAGTTCGAGGCTACGCGCCCGTCACCTACGGCCATGCGCGGCCCGTACGTATTGAAGATGCGGATTATGCGAATGTCGACATTGTTCTGACGATGCTAGTCAGCCATGAGCGTTTCCGCAACGCGCTTCCCCTCGTCGTAACAGCTCCGCGGTCCGATCGGATTGACATTTCCCCAGTAGGTTTCAGGCTGCGGATGCACTTTGGGATCACCGTATACTTCACTGGTCGATGCTTGAAGAACACGTGCCTTGACCCGCTTTGCCAACCCCAGCATGTTGAGAGTGCCCATAACCGAGGTCTTCACTGTCTTCACGGGATTGTATTGGTAGTGGATGGGCGACGCGGGACAGGCTAGATTGAAGATCCAGTCTACCTCCAGCATGATCGGCGCGACGATGTCGTGCCTGATGAACTCGAAATCGGTGCGTGTCAGCAGGTGGGCAATGTTACGCCGCGAGCCGGTAAAGAGGTTGTCAACAGCGATGACCTCATGCCCGTCGCGCAGAAGCCGATCACATAGATGGCTGCCCAGAAACCCCGCACCGCCGGTTACCAGAGTACGCATCCTGGACCTCCCATGCGCCTGTCCGAGTGTAGCACGGCATTCCTCTGCCGCCAGTCATAGAATCCACGCTAGACTGGGCGCCGTTTGGGATTCTAGGCGTTGGCGGCATTCTCCAACGTGCGATTAGTGTCCGATGTCGCGTCCGTCGCCTCGCTCCCGTGGAACGCGTTGACGCAGGACGCGACGTGTTCCAGATCCTCATCGGATAGCATCGGATGGCAAGGCAGCGAGAGGATCCGCTTGCAGGTCCGTTCACTAACGGGGAGCGATCCGCGTGCATACCCCAGGTAGGAGAAGCACGGCTGAAGATGCAGCGGAACAGGGTAATACACGCTGCAAGCCACCCCGTGGTCCGCCAGACACGCCTTGAGCTCATCACGCCGGTCGCACAGAATCGAGTACTGATGGTAGACCGGGTGATGTTGGTCGGGCACATAGGGCACGGCCACCGAGGACGAGTCGAGTAGCTCGTCGTAGCGGGCGGCGTTGTACCTTCGCCGCCGAGTGAACTCGTCCAGTTTCTTCAACTTCACGATCAGGATCGCTGCCTTCATCGTGTCGAGTCGGAAATTACCCCCCACGCGCTCGTGCAGATAACGCGTCGACTCCCCATGGTTGCGAAGCCGACGCAGGACGTCGGCCAAGTCCGTGTCGTTGAGCAGGATCATCCCGCCTTCACCGAAGCCCCCTAAGTTCTTTGTTGGATAGAACGACAGGCATGCGACGTCACCCCATGCGCCTATCCGGCGACCTTGATATGTCGCACCGAGCGCTTGCGCGGCATCCTCAACGATGGCCAGGCTGTGCTTCGTCGCGATCTGCTGGATTGCCCGCATGTCAGCACATTGACCGAAAAGGTGCACCGCGATAATGGCACGTGTGCGCTTCGTGATCGCCGCCTCCACGCACGCCGGATCCAAGTTGAAGGTTCGCGCGTCGATGTCCACGAAGACGGGTGTTGCCCCAACGCGCACAACCGCCCCGGCCGTGGCGAAGAACGTAAATGCGGGCACTATCACCTCATCGCCCGATCCTATCCCCAGGCCCATCAGGCTGCAGAGAAGCGCGTCGGTCCCGCTGCTTACGCCGACGGCATTAGCCACACCGACGCGGCTGGCAAGCAGACCCTCGAGCTCCGCTACCGCCGGCCCGTTAATGAACTGCTGAGTCTCTAGCACGGCGTCGACGGCGCCGCGAATCTCATCCCTGAACAACTTGTACTCGGCCTGCAGATCAAGCATTGCAACGCGACGCATACAATACCTCCACGACGCACCCACGGTATCTCATTCGAGGCGCGGGCACGGCGGCCCCCAGCTCACGTGTCTATGTACAGTTATCACGATCGATGCCACGATACTCCATGACGCCGAGCCGGCTGCGTAGGCTTGCCTCCGTCGCCAGCCTCGCCCGACACGGCGGCTACTTCGCAGGCGTTGCCGGAGGTGCTGCATCCCGCCTTCACCTGCGCCCCTTTGCTTCAGGTTTCAGCTGATAGTCATAGTACGTGCGAAGCTGTTCACGGAAATAGCCCCCGCGGGCGACTTGGGCAGCATTGAGCACCGCCCCGAACACGTGCGCTCCGACGTCTACAAGCAGTGTACAGGCTCTGCGTGCGGCACCACGCGAATTCACCTTTGCACGCACTACCAGTATCGCACCGTCGACGGACGTCGCAAGCGTGAGGGCGTCGCTTGCAAGCAGCACCGGCGCACTGTCAACGATCACGCGATCGTACCGGGCAAGGGCGTCCTTCAACAGGTTTCGGCAGGCCTCGCTGCCCAGAAGTTCCGACGGGTTGGGCGGGATCTCGCCACTCCCAAGCACATCGAGCAGTTCAACCTTAGTCTTCGTTACACAGGCTTCCAGCGATTCCTTGCCTGTAAGTACATCGCTCAACCCACGTTGGCTGACTTGTTCGAAGACATCTCGCAGTCCGGGCCGGCGGAAATTGGCATCGACCAGCAACACACGACGCTTGTTCTGCGCCTCGGCAACGGCCAAGTTGCACGCGAGCGTCGTCTTGCCGTCCCCTGGATGAGGGCTCGTGATGAGCAAGCTCCTCTGTAGCTCGGGCGGTGCGGTGAACTGCACATTGGCTCGAACACGCCTGAATGCCTCCGCAACCATCGACTGAGGCTCGTCTACAAGGGCAGTCTCAACGCGTTCGATTGCGATTTCCTCGTCGTCCGTGTCCGGGATCTCACCGAGTACGGGTGTATCTATGTGCCGCACGATGTCGCGTGAAGTCCGGACCGACGTGTCGAGCATTTCCATGGCCAGTGCGATCCCCACCGCCAGCGACAGGGCAAGCACAATGCCCAGCGGTATCACGACTATGTTAGGACTGTCACGCTCGAGCGGCTTGATGGCGGGCTGTGTGATGTTGACGCGGACGGCAGACTGCTGCCGAACCACACGAGCGAGGTTCTTCGTGTAGTTCATCAGCTCGAGCTTGTATTCGTCGTCCTGCTTGAGCTCTTCCTCCAGGGTCGTGTAATTATAGAGGAGGCGTTCCTGATCCTGTAGCGCCGCTTCAGCTTCCGCGAGGTTCTCCTGCGCCAGGAACAAGGCGTGCTGCGTGTTTAGATAGGCAGTGTTCGTCGCTTCGCGAATGTCGTCCTGGCGCTCACGGAGTTTCTCTCGCCGCAGATTCGCAAGTTCCTCCTTCGCAGCGCCCAACTGCGCCTCGATCCTCCGGCGCTCGGCATGCTGGTTGCCGTAGAACGTCTCATCGGCCACTAGCTGTTGCTCAAGCAAAAACACCGCCTGCGCCAATTGGGCCACCTGCGGGTCCTGCTCGACGAGCGTGCGGTCTTCCGCGGTGACAGCTACCCCCTGAGGGTCGTTGTAAAGCTGACGATACTGCTCGAGCTGAGCCAGCTCTAGTGACAACTCAGCCACCTGCTCCCCGAACTGGGCAACCTGCTGAGCAGTGATATTAGTGCCCGGGGCTCGCTGCGCGCCGGGGGGCAGGCGTGCCGCCAGCTCGCGCAGATCCGCGCGCTTGGCCTCCATCCGTGTAGTGAGTTCTTCTAATTCGGCCCGCGCAGCCTCGAGGGACTTGGAAGCAAACTCCTCGGCGGCCTGCTGTCTAACCTCGTCGTACCACTGCCTGACAACCTCGTTGATGATGACCGCGGGATCATCTCGGTTTCGACAGACCATCGATACGCGAAGGAAGTTGGTGCCACGCACGGGTGCAGCGTTCAGCTCATCGGTCAACTCGATAAGATGTTCATCGGGCGCCTTCCACCGGCGAGCTTGCACCGCCTGCCACCAATGCGTTTCGCGGACGGCCCTGGCCTGTAGGGCTACGCTCAGAATGCGCGGACTCGTCAGAAACAGAGCCTGGGTTCGCACGAAGCGTTCATGCTCTTCCTGCCGTAAACGCTCCTGTTCGAGAGAAAGGTCGGGATCCGGGATGTTCGAAACGCACTCAATCAGGCACTCCGAACGGTACCCCGGGAAGTACTTCGCCCACAGAGCGAAACCGCCGACCACCAGTGCCGAGAAAACGATGAACAGCACGACTATCAGTACCGTCCGCCTGTGAAGCATCGCCAGGATGTCACGCGGTGTCAGCGCGATCGTGTCCATGAGTCCCGCGCCCGCGCCGGGAACCCGCACGCTACCCCCATGGATCCTGGTGGGGACGGACGTCATGAGCTTGTGTCTGCCTCCTCGATGAACAGATTGCTTAGGACATATCCCAACAATGAAAACGCCCCCAACGCGATCCCCAGCATGGCGAAGCCCAACAACTGGTGCGGCGTACCCTTTGCCAACTCCTCGTGGCCGTACACAAAGAACAACCCGGTGGTCGTCACACGGATCGCATTGCACATGATGGCAATGGGCACACAGGAGGCCACCATGACTAAGCGCTGCCAGGTCGGCCGATCACCCAGATAGGCCATTGCAACCCCCAGCGTAACGAAGGCCATCATCAACCGCATCCCACTGCAGGCCTCCTCCACGTTCAGCTGTCCCTGTGTACCACCCGGCAGGACGTAGTCGATCACCACCGCCTGAGCCTCAGTGTACAGTCCCGGGGCGAACAGCGGCATCATCTCCGCAGCAGCCAGCGACGCCAAGCGGCGCAGCGGAAACGTCAGCTCCACATAGAGGCGCTCGGGCAGGGGAATCGCAAACAGGAGAAACAGAATTGGGAACCAGGCCACGCGCATCAACCCGCTACCGCCCAGCAGCAGAGTCGTTCCGAATATCACCCCCACGATAGAGACTGCTTGCGGGTACGTCATGCGGAACCACCAGGCGCTGACAAAATGAAGCGCGAGCGATAGCACGAGAATGACCGCACCGAGGTAGTTCGCCTTGGGGCGGACCGCAAGAAGGTCGTCGCGATGTAGCCACAGGAAGTAGAGACTGAAAAAGGGTATGAGCCAGCCGTGAGACCAGTTGCTGTCATTCATCCACCGAGCGATCACGGCAGACCGGATCGTGCCCCAATACACCAGTGCCACCAGCACGGCTACGATGGCGGCGCGGGCCACCGTCGCGGGTGAGAAGAGCTGGCCCCACCCCCGTGATGGCATGGTATCGGCTGACCCGGAAGCGCGCACGCGATTCTCCTACGGGAAGAGGTTTTCGAAGCGATTCGGTTCGTTGTGCGGGTTTCGCCGCACCGCGAACGAATCTATGTCCGCAAAGTTCCTCGCGTAGGTGTAGCTGTACCCCACGGTGGAAAGGATGTCAGGGAGCGTGGCTTCACGAATCCTCCGCAAGAAGGGTGCAAAGGGGTGCGTGCCCACGTTGATGATATCCCCGCGCTTGATGAAGAAGTCAGGGTCTTTCCCGGCGAATATCCTGTCGAGGTCCACCTGAATCATCTGTTCTCGCTGTCCCAGGCGCCGGTAGACCGTGCAGCGGTCCGGCCAGGCTAACGGTGAGAGCCCTCCGGCGGCGGCTATGGCGGCCTTGATAGTCACCGGCTCAGCATTGAAGGCAAACGCACCTGACCGAAGGACCTGGCCCATTACGTAGTACACGCCGATCTCGCCGCTTACGATGCGAATCACGTCTCCCCCTCGAACGTATATGTTGACCTCCGGGTCGCCCGAGCGCAGGAGATCGGCGGCTATATGGATGACGCGGTAGGTAGTCTCCCCCGCCACACGCGCCCAGTTGACCGTCGGTATGGCTGAGTCGATCACCGGTGCGCCCGGTGTAGACCCCCGTGTACCGCCTTCCGGCTTCGGATACGCAGGATTCGGAACGAATTCGTCATTGACCCACAGGAAGGGTTGCGTCGGCTCGGGCTCGAGGTCCGAGGGGATATCGCGCGGCTCCTGGCTCTTCTCTGTCCGCTCATCGCCTGCGACCACCGCGTCGATCAGATCCTGCTCGGGCGGGCGAGCGGCGAGGTTCTCATTATCCTGCTCCAGGTCGATCTCCGCCCCATGCTCCGCGTCCCCGGTCTCCCCCACCTCCGGCGGCGACGGAGGCGCACCGTCTGTACGCGGCAGGGCGCCCGCTTCGAACAGCATTCTGCGGTAAACGGATTCCGGGCGATCCTGCCGGAAGACATAGACGTCAGTAACGAACTCGTTGAGTCCGCCTACCAGATTGATCGCCTCAAGGACGCGTAAGTCCGGACGCCTGATTGCGAAGGTCCCCGCACGGAGCGGTGCATCCGTCGATGCGCTCACCCCGATACCGAAGATGGAGTAGGTCGCCTCTTGAAGAGACAGGGGATTGACCGTCACCTCCGGGTCGCGCAAGACACCGGCTGAGGTCAGATTGTCCCTAAGCAAGTCTTCAAACTCCGGGACGGTGAAGCCGGCCGCTCGAACACGCCCAACCACCGGAATGTTCACGTACCCGGTCGTGGAAACCTGTGTCTGTACCTGATATGGAACTTGCCGTTGACGAAGCTCGTTTATCTCGATCTCAAGGGCGTCGCCCGGCGAAATAGAGTACTCACGCATGACCAGCTCGTTATCTGCCTGGGACGGATAGACCGCTCCGGGAATCCCAATCGGGGTATCTTCAAGTGTCAAAGAGGCGCGAATCTCGTTTGTTGTGCTACGGGTGAAGTCGCCGACGACGGACGGATCAAGCCAACCATTCACTATCGCGTTGCAGCCGACTGCCCCCATTGCCAGTACTGTTAGGTGGGATAAGAGCAGGAGTCTTGACAATGCGCGAACGTCCATGCCGGAGGTTATCGGCTCACATAACCCGCTCGGTTTAAGCCAGACTGCTGAAACCCTCGGTGCTTGTCCCCACAAGTGAACAAGTCCTTTCAGACATCCCGCCTTTCCGGGAAGCGTGAGACATCAAGGTCACCTTGTCAGCGTAACATGCTCCGGTAGTGTCCTGCAAGCCCGGCGCCGGGTAATCCGCGCCGAATCAGCAGCACAACGCCCATCGTGGGTTGACAGCGAGCCTGGCAGGCTGGATACTGAGCGCGCGGACATGATGGCGCGGATGCTGCGTGTAAGACATCTCTACTCCGCAAAGGGGATTAGGAGCGCAGAGGCCGGGGAGGTTCGGCAATGCGCGGGCGGGCCTGTACTGCAAATAGGAACGGTTTCAAGTTGCCAGTGGCTGTGTCGGACTCTCGGGTGGTCAGCGCGCATATGTTGCTCCAACGAGCTTGTGGGCGGCGGCGCAGTTGGGAAGCTAGGGAGATGGAGACTTAAAGAACAATGAATCGCGTAAATAGAGTCCAACAACTGCTCGGGGTCATTCTGCTGCTTCTGGCCGTGCAAACCGTGGGATGCCCTGGTGGCTCTTCGGAGGAGGCTGGAGGCAATGCCAACGGCGCAGGTGCTCAAAACGACAACGCAAACACCAACGGGAACGGGAACGCCAACGGCAACGTCAACGAGAACGTTAATGGCAATGCCAACGTCAACGTAAACGGCAACGACAACGCGAACGTCAACGGGAATGACAACGGCAACGCCAACGACAACGTGAACACCAACGGCGACGCCGCCGGCCCAAAGCCCGTCGTAATTGACTCATGGACCACGATATCCAGCGGGCAGACCCAGACCATGCAGAAGTTTGAAGCCGACCCGCTGCCGCAGGGGTTCTTCGATTTCAACGGTCAAAGTTGCGAAGCCTTCAGCGGGGAGATCGTTCTGGAGGGCGTCCCCATTGATCCGATTGCGTCGCAGGCGGACACCGTAGTCCGGCGCTTCGGCGACCCGATCGATCCCGATGATGCCGTAGGCACTGAAGGTAGCGTGGAGATAGAGATCATCGCTTTGAGTCTGCAGAGCGTGCAGCCCATCACGGTGGTGTGCGATGGAGCAGACACGTCGTGGAACGTAGCGGTCAATCTTTCGGATGCCGCCGCGCCGCGTGGCACTCTGACGGCTACCAAGGAGCGTGACAACGGGGGAAGCGCCGTAGCCGTGCTCAACGTCCTGCCGCGCCTGACGTTCGCCAACGTCGCCGATCCAGCCGTGGAGGTGATCCTGGATCCCGGTCCGCAGGGCGAGCCGATCACCTTCGAGGCGAACATGCAGTGGATCCACTCAATCGATCCGAACGATGCGTCGCTCCCTCGAAAGTTCATCATCGGTAAGGATGATTCGCAGGTATTGACGCGCCAGGCCCTACCGGAGGGCTGTGAGATTGTGACAATGCACACTCCGTTCGACCAGCCCGCGGGGTTCGGGGCACAGCACCTCCACGCCGTCTGTCCGCCTGATGCAGATGCTGACGGTTGGCCCGATCAAGTGGATAACTGTCCAAACATCGGGAACCGTGATCAGATTGACGAGGACGGAGACGGCGTAGGCGACGCCTGTGGTCCGGAAGCCCTAGGCGATTGGGCGGGCGCTCTG
>JBHHXS010000024.1:0-20866 GCA_046757145.1 Phycisphaerae bacterium
ATGCCCATGGTAAACACGGGCAGCAACGTGCCGCGGTGCTTGTGGATGAGGGAACTCAGGCGTGCTTTTGCAACATCGGCGGCGGACATTGTCTACTCACACATACGGCAAAGGTCAGACGTCGGCATCCCACATAGCCGGAACTGCCTTGAATACACGCCGGGCGGCACACCTGTGCCGCGGCTTATACTGAGGCTTCCAAAAAAACGCCGCACCTGGCGATCCTCCATCAGCGTGCTCCAACCATTGCGGCGTGTCCGCCGAGCGGCGATCGCCCCGTTAGCTCGTACACATAGGCCAGAATCTCGGCTATTGCCTGATAGAAGCGCTCCGGAATGTACTGCCCTATGTCCACCGACTCGAAGATGGCACGCGCCAACGCCTTGCGCTCGACGATCGGGACCCCGTACTCCTGGGCGACGTGGCGAATCCGCAGGGCGAGTTCATCCGCCCCCTTGGCCACAACGCGCGGGGCGGGCATCGTCTTCACGTCGTATTTGATGGCGACGGCGACGTGCGTGGGGTTGGTCACGACGACATCCGCCTGGGGGACGTCCTTACGAATACGCTGCAGGGCCAACTGTAGCTGAAGCTTCCGCCTGCGAAGCCTGACCTTGGGGTCGCCCTCCATGCTGCGGATCTCGTCTTTTACTTCCTCCTTGGTCATGCGCAGGTCCTTCTCGTGCTTGTATCGCTGCCACACGAAGTCGACCAGGGCTAGAATCAGCAGCGCTACGGATAGTTGCATGCCGAGTTCAAACGCCAGCGACGACCCCAGCCAGAAAGCGTCTGAGTATTCAAGCGTAAACGAGTAGATGACGGGCCCCGCATGGCGGGCGAACAGCATATAGATGATCAAACCCACAACCAGAAGCTTGCCGAAGTTGATCACCGCCATCATCACCATGCGCATCGAGAACAATCTCTTGAACCCGTTGATCGGGTTGATCTTGTTGAGGTCGGGTGTCAACGGCTCAAAGGTGAATAACGAACCCACCTGCAGATAGAGCGCCGCAAGCACGGCGCCGAACAGGATAAGAAGAAAAGGCCCAAGGCGCTTGGCGGTCTCGATGACCACAGCACCCGCGAAAGAGCCCAGGTCGCTCGCCGCCGTGGGAGATTCGGGGCTCAGCGCCGTGCGCAGGATCGCCAGTAGGCTCTGCCAAAGGCGTGGTCCGAGAAAGTGCAGAGCGACAAAACCGGCGCAAAGCAGGACGGCGGATGACAGATCCTGGCTGCGGGCCACTTGCCCTTTCTTCCGCGCCTCCGAGCGGCGTCGCGGGGTCGGTGGTTCGGTCTTCGCGTCGACGTCAGCGGGCATCAGGTCACCAGGTGGGTATGGACGGGGTCAACCCCGAAGCTCAGACGAATCAGTTCAAGCGCGTCCCAGATCGCTTCCAACATTAGCCCTTGACAGGATGCCAATGCCAAAGCGGCTGCCCCAATCGCCACAAACGCGCGAACACTGAACCCTACACTCAGAATGTTCATCTGGGGCATTGTTCGTGATAGGAAGCCCATTGCCGTTCCCGTCAGGAACAGCGCTATCGTAGCAGGTGCCGCCAGGCGTATGCCTACAATGAAGGCGGCTGTAAGCATCTCAATGGGTAGGAGGATGAGAGACTCATCTATGCGAAAAGTCAGCATCGGAATGACCTGATAGGTATCCAGAACTGCCGCAAGCGCCGCCCGATGTCCACCGGCCAATAGGAACATGGTGGTCAGCGTGATGGTATATACCTGCCCGATGATCGACGCCTGCCTGTCCCCCGTCGGATCGAACACTTCGCCCAGTCTAAGACCGGCCTGTTGCCCAACGATGACACCGCCCACTTCCGCGGCAAACAGCAGAATCGCCAGCGACAAACCTATCGTAGCACCGATCATCAACTCTGCGACACTCCCCGCGACCATCATGGACATGGTCATCTCTTGCGGAGCCTGCGACCGCACCAGAGGGAAGATCATCGCAGCTACCGTCATGATAAGGGCAGCACGTATCCGGTCGGGTATCAACCGGCTTGCATACAGCGGCGCCGTCAAGACCAAGCCCGTAAGCCTGAGTAGCACAAGTACGTATGTGGGCAGCGCAAAGAGAATATCTAACAGCGACCACGGCATTGTCCGACCCTGCCTACCCCGTACCGGATTAAATCAACCTCCATCAAGGCCGCCGCTGACGCGACCCGCGCCGCGGCCCCTCGCCGATACCGCCAACCCGACAATCTTTACGCTTGCAGTGCACACGTTAGCTCCCGCCGCGCTCACCATGGAACTGATCCAAGCATCTCCTGGGCGTAGTCGACCATCTTGTTCCCTATCCACGGTATGAACAGAGAGGCGGCAATGACCATTGCAGCGATCTTGGGGGCGAAAGTCAGAGTCTGCTCCTGCAACTGTGTTACCGCCTGAAACAGCGAGATGCACAATCCCACCACAAGCCCGATCAACAGGATCGGTGCTGCGGCGATAAGGGACATCCAAAACGCGTCTCTACCCATCTCGATCGCCGTGTGAAACTCCATATCCTTCTCCCTATCGGGCGGCCGTACCGCCCGCGCAAGCGCTCCGACCCTATGCGAAGCTAGTCAAAAGCGACTCAACCACCAGGTGCCAGCCATCCGCCAGTACGAACAACAGAACCTTGAACGGTAGTGATACGAGCACCGGCGGCAGCATCATCATTCCCATAGACAGCAGAATCGTGGCGATCACCATGTCTATGACCAGGAAGGGCAGATAGATTCTGAACCCCATGATGAACGCCGTCTTCAGTTCACTCAGGATGAATGAGGGTATCAGCACAGTCATCGGTAGCGACGCAACCTCAACCTCCTCCGACGCCGGTAGCTCTCGCTGCTCGGCATACTCCAGGAACAGGAAGACGTCCTCGTGGTTGCCTGCCCGTGCGATTTGGCTGTACATGAAGTCTTTCAGATGAGCGCCGGCGATCTCCATCGCCTCCCCTTGGCTTAGTTTACTGTCGAAGTACGGCGTGACCGCCTGTACCTGGATCTTGTGCCACGTCGGTGCCATTACCAGCATGGTCACAAACAGCGAAAGCCCGAGCAGAACCTGGGACGGAGGGAGTTGAGGCGTTCCGATAGCCTGCCTGAGCAAGGCAAGAACCACAATGATGCGCGGAAACGCGGTCGTCATTACGAGAATCGACGGGACCAGCGTGAGAACCGTCAGAAGAACCAGTATCTGTAGGGTAGCGCTGACCCCCTGAACGTCTCGCGCCGGGGGGACTATCTGGGAGATGTCGGGAATGCCGTATTGATTATCGAACGGATGTTTGGATGGCGCCGGTTGTGCCCATGCGCACGTAGCCGAGGAAACCACGACCAACGCCGCGATCGCACATCCGCGTCCAACGGTAGAGCGTCCATGCTCACCGGTCATGCGCAGCTCCATCGCGCACCCTCACGTCGCCGCTTCCATGCGGTTCGTGCCCTAGGCTGATCTCAACGTCTGCAGCTTCTGTAGCAGCTCTCGCACCGGTCCGCGGCCTGCCGGAACCGGCGCCGAAGCTGGTACTGCGGTCTCATCCGCAACGTGGAACAGGGTGTCATACTCGGCTGTTTCACGACGCAGATGGCGAACAAACGCGCCCCCCGTCCGTGCGCCGCGGACACCGCAACGGGAGGTTAGCTCTGCGACCTCCTCTGGATCGTCAACCTCGCACAATGTAGTCATGCTGTCGCCGCAGATTCCCACTGCCAGGAACCTTTTGCCGAACTGGATCAGGGCTACATGATGCTTCGGCGTCAGCGAGCTGCGCCCGATGACACGCAGAAGCCCGCTGTCCGCGCACCGCATCGCCGGCACCCAACGGCGTAACAGACAAAAGAGCCCCCCGACGATTGCGAGTACGATTGCAAGCGCTCCCAGCCCCGTTGTGTGCCATGGACCTGTCGCTCCGTGCAGCTCGGGAGATTGTACTTGCGAGGTTGAGAACTTCCCGAATACCCTGCGCGTCGGTGCGGCTTGGTGCGTCGCTACAGTGTTCTGCATGTCTACAGCAGCGTAATGGGATTCAACAGGCGGGGGCGCCTCTGCGCGGTCGGCAAGTGAAGGGGTGGCTACAGCGTGCTCAAGGGCGACGCTCTGGTTGAGTCCCACGCGAGCGGTTCCCGGATCCGGCGGGCCGTCATCAGCGCCGCGGACGTGGCCCGCCACGAGAACCACGATTGACGCCCAGGCGACGGCGCAACCGAGGCGTCTTAGTCGGACGATCCGACCGCAGCATCCGTTCCGCAGGCAAGCCGTCCCGCTCATTCGGTCACTCGGTGGGGGTCGTGCGCCAGGACTTCGCTTACTCGCACACAGAAAACGTCGTTCAGAACGAGGACTTCTCCTCGAGCAATCAATCGGTCGTTTATGAGGACATCGATCGGATCACCTGCCAGCTTGTCAAGTTCGACCACGCTGCCCTCGTTGAGTTTGAGCACATCTTCCACGAGCATTTGTGTCCTGCCGAGTTGGAGTTTCACGCGCAGGTTCACGTCGTTGAGCATTGTGACGCGTCTGCTGTCCACGGCGACTGGTTCAGCGCCGCCAAGATCGGGCAACGGAAACTCCTCAACCGTGGGACTCGCATCGGCTGGTGTAACTCGCGCCGAGCCTTGCCCCTGCGCACCGGGCGTCGCCTTTCCCCCCGACGTCGTGGCGGCAGGGCGGCGCGACCCATCAGCCTGCGTATCCTGTTGCGCCTTTGCTTGCGGTTCTGCAGCGTCCGCCCAGGCGGCTTCCTCTACATCCACATCTTCGTTGGAGGATGACGCTTTCGAGGCGTCCAACAGGGAGTTGAGGTCGTCCTGACTCAGCGTATCGGATTCTGCCGCGGCGGATTCGGCCCCCGCAGGAGTCGTGCCGTCGGAGACCTCCGCTGTATCGTCGCCTTGAACGAGCGGATCGATATCGGCTGGAGTGCTTCCGCCCGCGTCAGGGGACCCCGCTTGATCGGCATGTTCGCTGGTTGGTTCGTCCATAAACCCACCCTACGCTACGGGCATCGCTCGACAGACAGTCCACGTCTCACCTGCATTATCGGAGAATCGGCGTGTCGGCCGACACCGAAACGGAACGACCGTCTGTCGACATGCCTACTGCAGCAGCTCCGGTATTAGAATGCCCTTGATAAGCCCCTCGTCGTCGAATAGCTGATCCATTTCGTGCTTCAGTCGTCTTTTCACCGTTTCAAAGCCTGGCTCGTAGAGATGCTTCAACTCAGCACTGCGAATCACGTAATTGACGCGGTCTTGTATGCGTGCCTGGTTGTCCTTTACCAACCGTTCAGCACGTTGACGATCAGCCGACGCTACCAATGCTGATACTCGAATGCTGAACGAGATGTACTTACCGGAGGTGCTGTTCCCCGGCCGACACTCGGCCAGTTCAACCTCGGAAAGCGCGCCGGGACCCTCTCCATCGGCCTGGGCGTCCCCCTTGCCGCCTTCCGCCCCCACGGCGAAGTCCGGGCCAGTGCTGATCGTGTTGGCAAGAAAGTACACTGCAATTCCCTCCCCCACCATCAGTGTTAGGATGATTGCCATCTGGGTGAACTTGCGCCCGCGCGCTCGTCCGGGACTGGGTTGAGCGTCGTCTTCAGCCGCCATAGGAGGGCTCCCTTCTTTGATCATCGGCCAGCGTTGTGCCGGCGTAGTCGTCTATAAGGTCCTCCGTAACCACGATCTCGACGCGCCGATTCAGAGCGCGCCGCCGCTCCGTGTATGCCTGCCTGACCAAGGGCTCGGTATTGCCGGCAGCGACCAGTACCAGGCGTACGGGCCTGACGCCTTCCTGTCGCAAGGCGCGTGCGACAGCCCTGGCGCGCGCGTAGGAAAGATCACGGGCATCCTCATACAGGGCGTCCTCAGGTAGCGGCTCGCGCGTAGCGTGGCCGCGCACCAGGATCCTGGTGTTGTATCCTCTCAGGAGCCCTGCGGTTCTGGCGAGGAGCTCGCGTGCCTCAGGTTGAAGCGTCGCGCTGAAGCGTTGAAAGGTAATCAGGCCCCCGACCACGATCTCAAGTCCGTCGCGCACATTGGTCACGCGGAACTTGCGCCCGTGGATGCCCTCTTCGTCCGAATCCCCTTTGTGGTCGGTCAGCACGGGGACCTCGAGTTGCAGCAGCTTGGCAAGCAGGGTGTTCGTCTGATCATTGATCACCGGGGCGCTCCCGACGGAGCCCACGTATCCACCGAACGCCCTGCGCAGGGACTCCATCACCTCTTGGAATCGCTGGTCCTTCTTGACTTCGCTCATGGACACTATGATGACGAAGAAGCACAACAGGAGGGTCATAGCGTCTCCGTAGGTCACTAACCATTCGGGAGCCCCTTGCGGGGCCTGCATCTTCTTTGTCTGCACCGTTGCCGTCCTTCTACGCGGCCCGTCCCGCTGCCAGTCCGCCACGCTGTCGATTGGGCAAGAAGGTCTTGAGCTTCTGCTCAACGATGCGCGGGTTGTCGCCTGACTGTATCGCCATGACCCCCTTGATGACGATCATTTTGAGCATCAGCTCTTCCCGGCTGCGCAGGCCCAGCTTGTCTGCCATGGGCAGGGCAACCAGGTTGGCAAGCACCGCTCCGTACATCGTAGTGAGCAGCGCGATTGCCATTGCCGGGCCGATCTTCGCAGGATCATTCATGTTCTGCAGCATAATCACCAGGCCTATCAGCGTGCCGATCATCCCGAACGCCGGCGCGAAGCGTCCGATGTTGTCGAACAACGCCTTCCCGTCCGAGTGACGTGCTTCGACCGTCTCGAGGTCGTTCAGCATGACGTTCTCGATGAGGTCGGGGTCCTGTCCATCCACAGCCATCTGGATGCCCGACACCAGAAACGGATCCTTGATTTCGTTGGTCACGTTCTCCAATGCGAGGATCCCGTCCCGGCGGGCTACCTCCGCGAACTTGACCATGTCAGCAATCAGCTCGTGCGGGTCCCGTGTTTTCGCGAAGAAACAGTTCTTCACCACTTTTGCGACGCCCATGATGTTGCGGATGGGGAAGCTCACCATGGTCGCGCAGAGCGATCCGCCCAGCACAATTGCCATCGAACCATAGTCAATGAACGCACTGATATCGGACTTGCCTAAGATGGCCCACAGCAGGAGACCGCTGCCCGCCACAAGTCCAATAATCGTCGCGCAATCCATACGCATTCTGTCCGGGCTCAGTGGCTATCCCAAAAGCGAATCCGATCCACGGGCTTCAGCCAATGCAGTCCGCGGATCACCCGTCATTCGGATAGGCGCATAGACCCAGCGCGCGCAGGTGCCCACAGCTGCGGACATCTCCGGCTGCCCGCTACAGGCGAAGCGCACCAAATGCGCGGGCTTCTTGCACCATCCGATATCGGCTCTTGGCAGCACGTCGTTAAGGTCGCTTGGCACCATGCCAGACGCACGGTCTCCTTGTATTTGTATCGACCTGTAAGCTTCAGGCCTCGGGCCTGCTGCGAGTCCCGCGCTCATACAACCTGGAACCCGCGAATCTGCCGGGCGTAGTCAACCGCCCGCGTCACAACTTCGTCCACTGATTCTCGGACGATCACCGTGTCCCCGTTGATCAACGTGACGATGGTGTCCGGGGTGGCCTCCAGCATCTTGATCAGCTCGGCATTCAAGACTATGACCCGGTTGTCGAGGCGTGTTAGGGTTATCATGTTCGGATACTCCGCGATCCCTTGGCTGTCCGGCGGTCCATACCCTCCGAGTTCATCGCGGACTCGGCGTTAGCGGGCAAGCAGCAACAGCTCCTGTAGCAAGTCATCCGCAACGCGCACGACGCGGCTTGCGGACGAAATCCCGGTAGATGCAGTGATCAGATTGATAAACTCCCGGGCGATCTCGACGTTGCTCTGTTCGAGCTGTCCGGATCGGATCGCTCCTGCCACGCCGGTCTGCGGGGCGACAATCGCTGCGTCACCCGAGTTGACCCCGGGAACGAACGTGTTCTCTGATTTGGCGATCAGCCCTTCGTCGTTGGTGAACGTAGCCAACGCTACCTGCCCCAACACGCGGCTGAGCTGGTTCGAGTACCCGCCGGTCACGATGCCGTCGGCGTCTATCGAATAGTTGATGAGGACCCCCGCCGGCGCTCCGTCCTGATTGGCCATCACGAGCTCGGATGTGCCGTCTACGCCTGCAAGGCCCGTCAAGGCGCTGAAATCCAAGGTAAAGTCGAGTGGTGTTGTGGCGCCGGTATCGGCACGATCAAGCGACAGGTTCGTTCCGGTGGCACCGACAAACTGTCCGTTCGGGTCGAATGTAACCGTTCCGGTACCGAGTACGGGTGTCAGATCGCTGTCACCGACCGACTCGGCATAGAACCGCCAGGTCGTCCCCGTCTCCGATTTGGATTCCAGCGCCATGCGCAGTCTGACCTCGACCGCGTTGCCCAGCGAGTCGAATACGTTGAAGCTCGTCGTTACGCCCCCGCCCGTTGCCGGTGTCGTCGTGGCGAACGAGAAAGGCGACGTCACCGCGCCGGTGGAGTTGACCAGCGACGATGCATCCAGGCTGACGGCATTGGCCTGCCCAAGGTTGGAGTTGATGACGAGTGTTCCGGCGGGCGGTTCCGGGCCCGCTGATATGGTGACGCCGGGAGACCCACCTGCCGTCGGATCGCTGTTTATGCCCAGCACCGCCTCGAGATGGGCCCCCAGATCGCCCAGCGTGCTCCCCGTAGTCCCCACGATGAACGCCGACTGCGGAATGCTAATCCCACCTTTATCGGCGTTGATGTGAAGCTCGTCGCCCGTCGCAAACAGCGGAGCACCAGCGGCATCGACAAGGGCGGTTAGCTGGGTCGTGGACGTTGCAGGCGCTCCCGACGATGTTGTCAACGCCTGCGATTGTACTACGGCACCGGTCGCGGCCACGGGAGTGGTGCTATCGAGCCGGCCGTCAAGCTCCACGGTGGTTGTTGCTACCGCTTCGCTTGCCGTTCCCAACGGGATGGTCAGGCTCGAGAGGGTCTCGACCTGGATGTTCCCCGCTGCGTCAGCAGGAAACACCTGAACGGGGGCCCCACTCGTTGACACCAGTGTCTGCGCCGCATCAAGCCGGAACGACCCATCGCGGGTGTATTGCTGCTCGCCATCGGCACCTGCGAGTATGAAGAAACCCTTGCCGTCAATGCCGAGATCGCTGGGGAACCCGGTGCTCTCGAGTCCGCCTTGACGGAAGCTGCGCTGGATCGCGGCAACGCCGGACCCCGTTCCTATCTGACGCGGGAGCGTTCCACCGCTGGTGGAGCTGGGAGCTTCGCCTCCGCTTAGCGTTCTGTACAAGAGGGTCTCGAAGAGAGTTCGCTGACCCTTGAAAGCCGTTGTGTTGAGATTGGCCAGATTGTCTCCGACCGTATCCACGCTGACGCTGTTACTCTTTATTCCCGTAAACCCCACGAGCATTGTTGAAGTAAGAGACATTACACCTCGTCCGGAAAAGAGAAGTTGCTGCGACCGTCGTGGTCACAGCCGACCCGTGCATTAATGCCGGTTGTCATTGCTTAGGAGCTCTACGTCATGCTACACAAGAACCATCCGTATGCCGGGGCTTCACTCGTCGTTGGCAGCAACGCTCACGTAATCGCGAAGCCGCAGAGTCTGACCGCTGTCGAGTTCCAAGATCACCTCCCCTGCAGCCTCCATCCGCGCCGCGGTAACCACACCCTCGACGACTTCCGGCTTGGAAGGATCCCGCCGATCCAGACCGACGACTTCCTGGCCGATAAGGGCCTCTCCGGCGCGCAGCGGTGGGATGATCGTGTTTACGTTCTCCAGGGCGAGTTCAGTTCCGTTGGCCAGTTGGAGCATCGGACGCCCATCGCGCTCAAAACGCACGCCGGTTACGATACCGGCCGGAGCTACACCGTCCGCTCCAGCTGAGCCCGTCACGTAGTGTCCGATCAACGTCGCGGCTGAGGCGAAGCGCTGTTGGGCTGTCAGAACGCCCAACGACTCGGTCAGCGTCGTCGATAGTTCTATGTCGCGAATCGATGCGATTTGCCTCAACAGTTCCTCGTTGCCCGTCGGCTCGAGCGGGTCCTGCGTCGTCAGTTGGGTGACCAGCAGCTTCAGGAAATCCTCACTCCCCAGATCGGCAAACGAGTCGGGTCTGCCGGCGCGCGTGGGGGATGCGGTCAGCGTAGTTGTGTCTATGCCTTCCATCGTGTTCTCCGTTTGGAACACTCCGGGCCGACGCGGGTTCCACCCGATCGGCCGGAGGACCCCGACCAAGCACCGCCCGGAGTCAGATTCTTATATCCAGCCGAGCCCGCCTGGCGGTCCCTGCTGCAGACGCTCCATCGTCGTTACCTTCGCTCGCTTCATCAGATGACACCACACTCGTTGACGTTGCCCTATCCCCGTGCCGGCGGTCACGCCTGGAAGAGTCGCGGGACCGCGATGCTTCCTCCCACGTGCTGCCAGCAGGCACATTGACTGGGAAGTCCGCGGCTATGTCGAAGCGCTCGATGTGAATTCCATGGTTGGCCAGCGCCGCGCGGAGCTCAGCCGCCCGCCCGGACAGCAGTTCACGCGCCTTAGCCGTCTCGGTTCGCACCCTCACCCGTAGTTGAGCGTTATGCATCCGGACGTCCACGTGAATTCTGCCCAACTCAGGCGGCTCCAGACGAAGCTGCGCGGATGACTGCCCTCCACTTGCGCGCAGGCGGATAGAGCGGACCAACTGATCGAATCGCGATGTGCGCGTCACGTCGGCCTCACCCTTGGAGTGAGGAGCAGGCTCGCTGCTGCCCGTGCGCTGAGGCGACGCCTTCTCCGCATGTCCGTGCCGGCTGACCTGCGCCCCCGGGTTCTCAGCCGCAGACGTGGGACCCGGTGCGCGGGCCGTTTCAACCTCGCCCACTCGGCTGACCGTAAGGCTCTCACCAATCTGCTGGGCTACGCTCCCCGCGTGCTGAGCACCGGCCTGCACCGGCGCTGGATTCGCCACCGCACCGAGCGGCTCGGCACCCCGGGCCACCCCATAACCAGGTGCCACCGAGTCAATACCGTCCGTGAGCCCGGAAGAAAGAGGTTGGCGACCGGGCGCCATGCGTGCTGCGGCGTCTAGCTGCTCGCCGGCATCGCCGTGCGAGGACTCGAGCGCTACGTATGGTTCAACGGAGGCGTCCGCAGGAGGAGTCTCGCGGCCACCGGTTGCCGACTCCCAACCCGGGCGGGCGGCGCTAGCCTCACCTGATACGTTCCGGTCGCCTCCGCGCAGCCCCTGTGGAGGTCGCGCTGCGGACTCCCTTCTATCGCTGATACGTGAAGCGTCCAACCGATCGTCGCCTGCCCGTGGCATGCGTGCGGCTACGTCATCCTCTTTAAGGGCGGCACGGCGGCGCTCGTGCGCATCCGTCATGGCGGGCTCGAACATCTGCGAGGGCGACGCTTTGCCCCTCGTTACGGTGGCCTGCGTCCGCAATGGGCTGCCTGAGGCAATCAACAGAGTCTGAAACGTGTTCAGCGTCGAGGCGACGATGTGGTAATCGTCGTCAGCGACGGGCGAGACGTTCATGCGCGTCTCGGGTCGCTGGCGCGGCGCCACGGGGGAATTCGCTACCGCTTGCATCTGCATAGCCTGCGCTCGCATGGTTACTTGCTGGTCAGCTCTTCCGAACGACCGGGCGACACCTCTCTTAGCCGTTGCACGATCGTCATCATTTTCTTCTGGTCACCTCTTTTGGCTGCCTCGATGATCTTCTTGGCCTGCCGAGTCTTCAGGGCTAGCAGGATCCGTGCCGCTTCGTCCGGGTCACCCAGGCCTAGAAGGTGCTGCACCGCGGTCGAAGGCTTGAGGCTATCGTAAATGGCAACCTGCTTGGCGAACCCTTCGGTCGCCCGATACTCCCTGGCCTGCTCTTCCTGCCTCTCAGCGATTCTGCGTTCGTTCTCGAAGGCTTCTCTCTCGGCAGTGACTCTGAGCAGGATGCTGTTGTTGAGGGCTAGACGCTGGCGGAGCTCCTCCTTTATTCGCTCAGCCTCACGGCGCATGATTCCCACATCCATCTGCGATGTCGCCTCCTCAGGACCCCCGGAGGGCGCGTCTTGCTGGTCTCCCTCCGGCGGGCCTGGTTCGACGACGACCGGGGCATCGGCCGGCTGCTCCTCGCCTCCTATTATCTCTGCAATCCGGCGCATCTTGTCTTTGTTCACCGCACCGGAGCCGACCAGCCAACACATAATTGCCGTCGCCCCTGCTACGTTCAGCAGTGCGAACAGGGCGATCGTGTCATAGGCTCGCTTGACGACGGACCGATTCACAGTCATATCAGGCCTAGTGCTCGCGCCCCAGTGTTTCCTTGGCTGTGCGACGCCAGCCGCAGTCGGCCGCGAGCCTTACCGTGTGCAAACGTCTGCGCGCGGGCTTTACGTCCGTGACTCGCATCGTATCGAACCTCTTGCAATACAGTTGCCGGTGTACTCGCGCCGGCTGTGCATCTGCAATGCTGCTTCATCGCATTCCGCTTGTTCCCAGCGGCGAAGCGTCGTGTCGTATTTCAGCTTGCGCGTGTCGTGCAGCTTGTCGATTACCTTCAGGCGTTTGTGGGCATCGGCGAGCTTCTTGCGTTCGATGTCCAGCTCGGCCTGTTTCAGTGCAAGCTCCTCATCAGCCTGGAGGATGCGGCGGCGCACCCGACCTCGACGACTCAGATGCGCCTGCAGCGCGTCAACGTCCAGTTGTCCGCCCAGTTGTGCGACACGGGCCTCATGCATGGATCTGTGTAACTCCTGCTTGAGTTCGTCGGCGCCGCTGCGGAGCCGGCCGATCGTGCGAAGCAGGTTGGCCACCGCGCGACGTTGAGCATCCAGCTCTTGCCGGCGAATCGTCCGGACTACTTCCAGCCTGAAGCGGAATGCTCGAGGCATCTACGGATACTCCTAGGCGGCCTCCGCTGCGTCGGTCTTTGCGGATGAGCCTCCGGACAGCTTCTCGCGCACCTCCTCGATCTCGGCGGCCAAAGCGACGAGTCGATCACGCGTATCGCCGTACGTCGCGCGCTCCTCAATCCCCTGCTGGAGGAATTCCTCAATAGCCGGTTTCATTTTGACCGCTACATCAAACTCCACGTTACTACCCGGGGAGTACGCCCCGACGTTCACCAGGTCCGCAATATCGTTCCACACCGCCAACACGCGTCGAACGGACGCTGCCGCAGCCAACTGCCCCGGGTCAACTACGTCGGGCATGACCCTGCTGATGCTGTCCAAGACTGATACTGCTGGATAATGTCCACGGTTGGCCAGCTCGCGCGAGAGCCAGATATGCCCGTCCAGTATCCCGCGAATCGCATCGGAGATCGGCTCGTTGATGTCGTCCCCCTCCACCAGCACGGTGTACAAGCCCGTGATGCTACCCGATGCAGTGCGCCCGCTGCGTTCAAGAAGCCTGGGAAGCAGCCCGAATACGCTTGGTGGATAGCCTTTGGTCGTGGGCGGTTCGCCTGCCGACAGCCCGATCTGCCGCTGGGCCATAGCAATACGAGTCGTTGAATCCAAAAGCAGCAGCACATCATTGCCCAGATCGCGGAAATACTCTGCAACGGCGGTGGCTACGAAGCCGGCACGAACGCGTAATACCGGAGATTCGTCGGACGTGCTGACTACAAGCACACATCGCTGCGCCCCAAGCTGATCAATGTCTTTGCGCAGAAACTCGCCGACTTCCCTGCCACGCTCACCGACTAGAGCTATGACCGCGACGTCCGCCTGCGTGTACCGCGCGATCATGCCCAATAGAATGCTCTTCCCGACGCCGGTTCCCGCAAATATGCCCAGGCGTTGTCCGCCTCCAACCGTGTGCATCGCGTCGATGGCGCGGACGCCCGTCGCGAGCGTATGTCTGATCGGTTCGCGGGTCAGAGCATGCGGCGCCTCTCGGTATACGGGATAGTGCGCCTCCACGGCGAAGCTGCGCCGTCCACCCACCGGGCGACCCAGCCCGTCAATAACGGTCCCGAGCATTTGTCTGCCCACGGCCACGTGCTGCAGTCCAGGCCTGCAGGTGACCCTGTCCCCGGACCCGACACCGAGTGGTTCATGCAGCGTCATCAAGATGGCACGGTCGCTACGGACTCCGACGACCTGCGCAGCAATCGGATCACCCCGCGCCCGAACGATCTCGCAGATGAACCCCACAGGCAGCGGGAGACCGTCTGCCACCACGGACAGGCCCGTCACCTCGCAGACTCTACCGGTTATCCGCCGGCATTCGGCTTGCTCGATTAACTGGCGGGGTTTTGCGAACAGGTCAATCATGGTCGGCACTCGGCTCCACAAGCAGCGACACCATCTCGGCCACTTGTGTCTCTAAAGTGGCGTCAATCTCCGTATGACCGCACAGCACTTTGCAGCCGCCCGGTGAGACCGAGCCGTCCGCGACGATCGAGACCGCACGGGAGGCGTTAACCTGTTTCAGAGCGGAGTCGGCGAGATTCTCCAGCGAGGCCAGGTCGTCGGGATGAACGCGGATCGTAAGATCGCTTTTCGAGGCTACGAGCGGCAGCGCCCGCTGCAAATTGCTGATGGCAGACTCACGCCGCCGGCACCCGATCTCAAACGTCAGTTTGCTCGCAACCGAAACAGCGAAATCGATCAGATCCTTCTCCGCAGCGAACCGAAGCTCCTCCTTGATCGCTTCGATCTGGGCAACCGCGGACTGCAAGGAAGCCACGACGTTGCCGTGCTCAGTGGAGAACCGAGCGACTGAGTCTCGGTAGGCCTCATCGCGACCAGCCGCCACTCCCTCCTCGAACCCCAGCCTGTATCCCGCTTCATATCCGGACTTCTCAGCTCGCGCGAGTGCCTCCGCGGCGTCACTGCGCGTACGTTCGACGATCCGCGCCGCACGGTGCTCGGCGCGCGCGACTACGGCGGCGGCTTCGGCGAGGTGGTCCGCCAAGTCAACGGTCGACAGGTGTTTGAGAACTTGCCCTGCCTGCCCCGCTTTTATTACCGTGGACATCTTCCATCCTCTGCGAGTGGCGGGCCGGGAAACGCCAGGCGCGGTCCTATGAGCACATGCCGCATCATACGATCATCTCCTTTTCCCCTCCCCTGCCGGAGATGATCAGCTCCCCGGCGTCCTCAAGTCGGCGAACCACGTCGACTATCTTCTGCTGTGCCGCTTCGACGTCACTGATGCGCACCGGCCCCATGTACTCCATGTCCTCTCTGATGAGGTCGGATGCCCGCTCAGACATGTTGCGGAAGATCTTATCGCGCAGCTCCGTGCTCGCGGTCTTGAGGGCCAACGCCAGATCCTCATTCTCGATCTCTTTTAGAACAGCCTGTATGCCCTTATCGTTGACCAGCAGAATATCCTCGAATATGAACATCAAGCGGCGAATCTGCTCGACAAGATCCGGGTCTTGTCCCTCAAGCGCCTCCAGGATGCTCTTCTCCGTCGCCCGATCCGCGAGGTTGAGCATCTCGGCCACGGCTTCCACACCTCCGACCTCTTGGAGCGTCTGCGATACCACACCCGAGAGGCGCATCTCCAACCCGTGCTCCACCTCCTTGATCACCTCAGGAGCCGTGTTCTCCATGTGGGCTATGCGCGTGACGACTTCCAGTTGTTTTGCGGGTGGAAGACCGGCCAGTATCTCGCTTCCTTTGCTTGCGCTGAGATGGGATAGGATGAGCGCAATCGTCTGGGGGTGCTCATCCTGGATGAACGTCATGAGATTGTCCGCGTCGGTCCTGGCGAGGAACGAGAAAGGCTTCTTGTACACCTGGCTTTCGATGGACTTTATTACGCGGGCGGCCTGCTCGGGTGAGAGCACGTTCTCCAGCAGCGTCTTGGCGTGCACGATGCCGCCCTGGTTAACGTACTGGCTGGCCAGCGCAAGGTTGTAGAACTCCTCCGTGACCTTCCCACGAACCTCCGGGCTTACCAGATCGAGCTGGGCTATCTCCCGCGTGATCTCCTCGATCGTGTCCGGGTCCAACTGGCGCATCACCGCGGATGAGCATGCCGGATCCAGCGCAAGCAGCAGCACCGCTGCCTTCGTCGTACCTCTAAGCGAGATTTCCTCGCTGTTGGATGCGCCCTGCACCACCTGCTTGCCCATGGCAGTCTCCGCAAACCCCGCAAAAGGAGCGTCCAGTCCTAAGATCCGGACTACTCACCTCGAGCCGCTACTCCGAGCCGCAGGCCCGACGCCTGTGCGACCGCATGAAGGCGTGAGGCGCTCATGGCCATCCGCGCCGTCGCGCGGGCTGACTCTCCGGGCTTCACATAACACGGGGGCAGCCCGCGGCTCGGGCTCTAGACTCCCGCCGTGTCATCCGGGGAGGCAGTACTAATCCGCCTCGATCCAACGTCGGATGAGGTTGGCGGCGGCTTCCGGATCATCCTCGACCATTCTCGACACTTCCGCACCGAGCTCCTCGAACCGCATCGTCGCCTCATCCACTTCCTTGGCCGTCAGCACGCTTTCCGATGGCTCCGCCTGGCCCACCGCTCCCACGCCCGACGCCAGGATGGGCTCCGAATCCAGGCCGGAACGTGCATCCTGATCGGTGCGTCCGCGCCTGCCCGCGGCATCGGACGATCTTTGCACTACTCGTGTCATCATCAGGAAGCTCAGCAGCGCCAGCGCACTGAGCCCCAACTGGGGACCATAACTGCGCAGGATGCCCGCAACGCCCATGCCCTCATCAGCAGTCTCGGCGGCGGCGACCTGACCGGGCGTCCTGCTCCACATGCTCCCCTCGGAACTCCACTCCATGTCGGGATACACGTCCACTTCCACGTCATGGGGGTCTTTAACCATCACGATACGCTCGACACTTTTGGTCACACGCTCGATCTGCTCGCTCCGAACGGCCACAAACTCCGGCGTGTCATCTTTGGGCTCGGAGGAATCGGGGTATTTAGCCGTATACACACCGACCACGAAGCTGCGCGGGATGCTCACCGTGGCAGTCACGCGCTTGGTGGCAAAGGGCAACTGTTCAACCGTTTCCGTTTCAGTCAGCCTGGGTTCGTAGTTCTCGACCTCACTCTTCTCCAACGTGTTGGTCTGCCCGTGTTCACTTGCGGTTACCGCCTGCCCCAGGTTGGCCTGCACGCCCGGTTCCGTGGGCGAAGATCCTGAGGTCGTCTCGCTCGTTTCAGAGTTCTCCGTCTTCGGCTGCGGGTCGTCGTATACGTGGGTCTGCTTGATCGATTTGCTGATGTCCAATTCCACGCTTACCTGCGCCCGCACACCCGGGATGTAAGAGAGTCGATCTACAATTTTCTGCCTGAGGTACTCCTCCCGCCTCTTTACGATATCCAGATAGTCCAGGCCGAGCGCGTCGTCGGGATGAGGCACGCTGTAGGACCGCCCTGTGCGTGAGTCGGTTACATAGACGTTATGAGGCTCCAGCCCCGCCACGGCTCCGGCAACAAGCTTGGCGAAGCCGTCCACCATCTCCATCGTAAGCTCCGTTGAGGTCGTCAGCGCCACCGCCACCGAAGCCGTCGGTACGTCAGCCGGGGCGCCTATGCGGCGGCGGGTCTTCTCGTTCAGCATCACCGACGCTTTCCTTACAAATGGATAGGTAGCGATGATCTTCGCCAGCTCATTCCCCTTGGCGTAGGTCTCAGCGGTTCGCCGCGCATCCGGCGATATGAAGGGGTTCGGATCGGTCACTACTGCATTCATGTCGAACAGCGAACCCTCCGGCAACGCCTGGTTGGTGTGCAGCAAACGCAGGGCGTTGTGCCGATCCGCAGGGCGAACGTAAACCCTCGTACCGCGTATGTCGTACGTAAGCCCCTTGCTTTTCAGGGCTTCCTCCGCGTTGTCCAGCTCGCTATAGGTGAACTCGTAGTTGACCAGAGGTACCAGTTCGGGCCGCGTCGACCATTGCAAGAGCCACAACAGGGAGCCTGCAATCATCGCGGCGCACAACCCGATCGCCACGCGCTGCGAGATCGTCAGCACGCTGAGCTGGGCAGTTATACCGGTTAGCAGTTGACGCAGCCGATCCATGGCTACCCCTTACACCCACGGCAGCTCTAGACTCTCATTTGCTGGATTTCCTGGTACGCCTCAGTCAGCTTGTTGCGGACCTCCATCAGCAGATCAAAGGCGATGCCGGCCTTGTTGGCTGCTGAGAGAACCTCCGCAACGTTGTCCGACTCGCCGGTCAATAGCCTCTGGACGCCTGCCTCCGCCTCGCTCTGAAGACGGTCTACTTCGTTGAGGCTGTTCAACAGGATGGACTTGAAATCCCTGCCGGCCGGCTCGGCCGCAGGCGCACCCTGCGGCGAAGAAGATGGCTTTACGCTCTGACCCGGTCCAGTAAAATTAACTTGGTCAATCATAGACTATCTTCTCCACTTCCCTCCGTCAGGCGATCAGTCTGAGAGTGGTGGAAGCCATCGACTTCGACATCTCCAAAACCGTTGCATTGGCCTCGTACGCCCGAGCTGCTACCATGGCGTTGACCATTTCCGTGTGGTAATCGACGTTGGAGACCTGCACGTACCCTTTGTGCTTGCCCTCCCGCATGGCATCGGGGTGCCCCGGATCCCATCTCCAGCCCAGCGGGGACGGATCCTCCACCACGCGGGCGACGTGGACTCCCGGTTTGTCCCCCGACGCGGAGGGTACCCCGGGCGCCAGGAGGGCTACCCGACGACGATAGGGAACAGCGTTACCGAATCCGTCGCGCCGTGAGGCATCCTTCATGGCTATGTTGCCTGCTATGATGTCTAGATTCGTACGCTGGGCCACCAGCCCCGAAGTACTTACGTTGAGTGCTCCATACATTAGTTACGTCCCCCGCGCTATGCCCGCCCGCGAATCGCCCTGCGAAGCTCGTCAAACCGCATGTCCAGCAACGCCGTCACCAGCTCGTGGGCCATGCCTGTCTCCGCAAGGTCGGCCATCTGCCGCTCGAGTGACATATTCGTGCCGTCGTGAAACAGGATGTTCTCGTTGCCATCCTCCGTGGGAGTCGCTTGCAGGAAGCCGTGTGCATCGGTGCGCAGCTCGGTCCCTGCGCTTATGACTAAAGGCTTGCTGGTGTCGTTCCCACGTGCATCGAGCGCCTTGCGCAGCGCGCGCTGAAACACCGCCGCGTCGAGATGCTTAGTCTTGTAGCCCGGGGTCTCGGAGTTCGCGATGTTCTCCGCAATGACTCCCAGTCGGGCCTCATTAAACGCCAGACTCTTAACCAACGCCGGCATCACGCCGCGCTCAGTTATATTTGAGATAAACATGCTTTCTCCGGACGGCGTCTAACCCATGCGCCACCCAGTGTGACATATAAACGCGTGTGTCCTGCACGCACCGTGCCAGATTCTCCGACGGCCCCTTTCAGCATTACCAGGGGTACCTGGCGCTTCGTGGGCGACGGCAATTCCTGCGCTTCGGCGACAATTGCGCCTTCTCTTACATGACCGGTTGCTCCACGCGAACCTGGCCGGCCGGAGTCGCTTTCCTCGGCGCAACCGGCCGACTCGCCTCGGCTTCACGCCACTGTTTCGGTTTCATACCCAGCGTTCGTACACCCATTCCCAACGCCCGCGCGGATTTGGCTCGATGGCCTCCGAACCGGGCGAGCGTCTTCTCGATCAGTTGTCGCTCCATGTCCTCCAGCATCCGTCCCTCGCGCAGAGTTCCGAGGCCGGGTGCGGTCTGTGTTGTCGGCTGCAGCCACGGCTCGATCATCTCCTCCGTGATCGTGTCCGTCGTACAGAGTGTGGCCGCACGCCTGCAGATGTTCTCCAGCTCGCGCACGTTCCCCGGCCATGAATAATCGACCAGAAGACGTAGTGCCCCAGGCGTTATCTTGCTCACCCGGCTGCCGTCGCACTTAGTCGCCCGGGCCAGAAAGTGGTTGACCAGTTCCGGAATGTCCTCCGTTCGTTCGCGGAGAGGCGGCACGGCGACGGGCAACACGTTGAGCCTGTAGTACAGGTCCTCGCGGAATCGTTTGCGCGACACCCACTGGGCGAGATTGCGATTCGTCGTAGCTATTATCCGGACGTCCGACCGGCACGTCGTGCTGCTACCCACACGCTCGAATTCACCCTCCTGCAGAACACGCAGCAACTTGGCCTGCAGGGGCAAAGCCATCTCCGAAACCTCGTCGAGCAGGAGCGTTCCACCGTCGGCCAACTCGAAGCGTCCCTTGCGCTCCTGGCTGGCCCCGGTGAAGGCGCCGCGCACATGCCCGAACAGTTCACTCTCCAGAAGGTTGGCGGAAAGGGCGGCACAGTTCAGACAGAGCATCGCCCGCGACCCGCGAGGAGACGCACGGTGAATGTACGACGCCACCAGTTCCTTACCCGTGCCTGATTCACCCGTGATCAGCACTGTGGCGTTGCTGGCAGCGACACATTGAAGTTGTTTCTTCAGGGCGGTCATGACACGTCCCGAAGTGATCAGCTCTCTACTCTCGTGCAGGTCGTCAACAGACGTGCGCAATGCCTCATTCTCACGCCGCAGACGCGCGTGCTCCATAGCCCGCTCCGCCAAGGCCGTGAGAGTCGCCACTTCGAACGGCTTTTGTATGTAGTCGAAGGCTCCGAGCTTCATCGCTTCGACGGCCGTGGGAACCGTCGCAAACGCTGTCATCATGATGATGGGAGCGTCGCATCCTGCGGAGCGAACGTCGCGAATGAACTCCAACCCGTTCATCCGCGGCATCTTCAGATCGACGAGAATGAGATCAAACCGGCGGCTCTTGACAGCTTCGAAGGCCTCCACCGGGTCACCGAACGTCGTAACCCGGTGATCTTCGCGAGTCAGTGCCGCCGAAACCGACTCACGCAGAATGTCCTTGTCGTCCACAACACACACGTGTGCCATCTAGTCTTCTCCCTCTGCGAAGCCGCGCTGCG